>DASPNH010000080.1:0-35595 GCA_035626675.1 Binatia bacterium | reverse complement strand
CGACCTGCGTCACCATCAGTTCGATCGTGACGGCCGATCCTGCGTCCACGCCCTCGACCTCCGGCGCGATGCGAAGCCATCCGTGCGCGCCGGCGATGGTGCTGATCGAGCCTGCGCTCTGCGGCAATGGCGCCGCGACGTAACCGCTATCGCCGCGCGCCAGGCACACGCGCCGGAACTCCTCGATGCCGGTTCGCGACACGATCTTGCGCGCCACCGTCGCCTCCACCGTCGCACCGCCGCTTTCCGTGGTGCCGAGCAGCCGCGCCAGCAGCGGCTGCAACAGCTGCTCGCAAGCCACGACGGCTGCCACCGGATAGCCCGGCACGGCAAGGACGGGCGTTGCCCCGATACGCGCGACCGCGACCGGACGTCCCGGCGCGATGTCGACGCCGTGCACCAGCACCTCTCCGACCTGCTGCAGCGCCGTGATCGTCAAATCCTTGCGCCCCGCCGAACTGCCCGCGATGGCGCAGACGACGTCGAAACTCCGGCGCGCCTGGTCGAGCGCGCCGAGCAGCGCATCCTCCTGATCCGCGAAGATGCCGAGCCGCACGGGCTGACCTCCCCACTGCTGCACGAGCGCTGCGATCACGCGCGAGTTGTACTCGATGACCTGTCCTGGCCCCGCCGAGCGATCCGGCTCTACCACCTCGGTGCCCGTGGCCAGGATTCCGACGCTGGGACGGCGCCGTACCGATACGCGGTGAACACCCGTGGCCAGGAGGGCGCCGATATCGTAGGCACGCAGCCGGGAGCCGGCCGGAAGAAGGACAGTTCCCGCTTCGATGTCCTCGCCGGCGCGGCGGACGTCGCGGCCCGGCGGCGACGGAGTCCGCACCTGGAAGGCCGATCCGGTCGCGCGCGCTTCCTCGATACGCACGACTGCATCGGCCCACGGCGGCAGCAGCGAGCCCGTATCGACGGGTCTGCACACGACGGCATCCGCCGGGGGATCGCCGTCGCCGTTCCACACTTCGAGCGTAACCGGCTGGCCGGCACTGGCAGCGTAGGTGTCCGCCGCGCGCACCGCGATGCCATCCATCGCCGAGGCCTGATAGTGCGGCGCAGGATGGCGCGCGACGACTTCCTCGGCGGTCACGCGCCCGGCGGCTTCCTCGACGGCGATCTCTTCGGCAGCCAGGGGCTCGACGCCGGCAAGAATGAGCTCGCGCGCCACGGGCAGCGGCTTTCTCTGCAGGAAGCCGCTCAAAACAGCAGCACCTCCACTTCGGCGCCCGCATCCAGACCTTCGCTGGAACGCGGGATGCGCAGCAGGCCGTCGGCGCGGGCGATGGTCGAGATGGTCACCGACTTGCCGCGCAGAGGGAGTGCGCGCATCGGCAGGCCGTCGCCGGCCTCTTCGAGGCGCACGCGCACGTAGTCTTCGCGTCCAGGAGTGGAGGAGAGCTTCTCGGCCAGCCGGGCATGCACGCGAGGGCGCCGCGCCAGGATGCGAGAGAGCTTCTCGCCTTCGCGAATCCGGATGAGCGTGCTTGCGAAGAGTGTGAACACGACCGCCGCAGCCGATGGATTGCCGGGAACGCCGAGGATGGCGGTGGCGCCGATCCTTGCCAGCATCGTCGGCTTGCCGGGCGCGATCGAGATGCCGTGGAAGAACACTTCGGCATCGGGGGAGTCGGCTACGCAGCCGAGCACGAGGTCCTTGGTGCCCATCGAGCTCCCGCCCGACAGGATGAGCACGTCGCAATCGTCTCGTCCGCGTTCGAGCAGTCGCGCGATGGCACGCTCGTCGTCGCGCACGACGCCGTAGTCGACGACGGAGGTGCCGAGCGCCGCTGTCATCGATCCCAGAAGATACTGATTGACGTTGCGCACGCGTCCCGGCGGCAGCTCGTCCTCGGGCTCGACGATCTCGTCGCCGGTGGCGGCGATTCCGACGCGAGGAATCCGGTGCACCGTCACCTCGGCCCGGCCCACTCCGGTGATCACTCCGACGTCGCTGCCACGCACGCGGTGGCCGGCATCGAGCACCAGGTCGCCGCTGCGAAGATCCTCGGCCACGGCGATGGTGCTGGAGCCCGAAACGACCGCGCTTCGCAGCAGGATGCAGCCATCGGCCTCCTCGGTGTGCTCGACCAGCACGACCGCGTCGGCGCCGGGAGGCATCATCGCGCCGGTGGAGACGCGGATGGCCGTTCCCGGCTCGATGGGCTGGACGGCCTGCGTGCCCATTGCCACCTCGCCGATCAGGCGCAGCGCGACCGAGCTGGTCTCGCTGGCCGCGAACGTGTCGTGAGCGCGCACGGCGAAGCCGTCCATGTTGGAGCGGAAGAAGTGCGGGACGTCCTCGCGGGCCAGGACGGGCTCGGCCAGGACGCGCCCGAGAGATCGCCTGCTGGGGATCACGTGCGACGGAAGCGCAGCGATGCGCGCGACCTGCTCGTAAGCCTGCTCGGTGGTGAGAAGCCGCAGGAAGGGTTTTACGTTTCCAGCCTTCGGTGCTCCAGACATGGAAGCTCCCGCCGTACGCGCTCGAGCACCTCGGCCTCGAGAAGCGCCATCACGAATCCGGCGCCTTCGTCGGCGCCGCGCGCGAGGACCTTGCCCCAGGGATCGACGAGAAGCGAGTTGCCGTAGTTGTCGACGCCGCCGCCCGATGCTCCGAACTGGTTGGGTGCGATCACGAAGCACTGGTTCTCGATGGCACGTGCACGCACCAGCGGCTCCCAGTGGGCGTGGCCGGTGGGGCGGGTGAACGCCGACGGCATCACGATGATCTCGGCGCCGGCCTCGGACATGCGACGAAACAGCTCGGGGAAACGAAGGTCGTAGCAGATGGCCATGCCGATGCGGCCGAGTTCCGTTTCGGCCGTGATCACTTCGCGGCCGCGGTCGCGGCTGGCCGACTCGCGCATGGTGACGCGGCCCGGAATGTCGATGTCGAAGAGATGGATCTTGCGGTAGGCGGCCAGCGCCTTGCCGTCGGGTCCGAACAGGACACTGGTGTTGAAGGGCCGCTCGGCTCCCTCGGCGCGCTCCAGCAGGGACCCGGCCACGAGATGAATGCCACACTCGCGCGCCAGCGCCGACATCGTCTCGGAGGTCGGACCCGGAATCGGCTCAGCGTGCCCGGCTTCCTCATCGAGACGGCCGCGCCACGAGAAGACCTCCGGCAGCGCGACCAGCTCGGCGCCGGCTGCGGCCGCTTCCCGGACCAGCGTGGAAGCAGCGGCGAGGTTGCTCGCCTTGTCGGTGCCCGAGTGAAGCTGGATGGCTGCGGCGTGGATGGATCGCATGAAGCCCGGCGGACGCTACGTTCATGACCGGTGGCGGTCAACCGGCGGAAACGCGAAGCGAATTCGTCGACGTCTTCGCCAGCCCGGGCTCGCGGACCGACGCTGGAATAAACCGGATGCCACGGTGCGGCAATTTGCCCTGTGTCGGGCCCTTTGATAACGCGGTGAGTTAACCGAGGTGCATCCCATGGGGACCGAAAGGGAAATTCGCCGCTACACGAACCGCAAGCTCTACGACAAGCAGCAATCGCGTTATGTCACCCTGGATGACATCGCGGCGATGGTGCGTCTGGGCGAAGAGGTTCGCGTCATCGACAACGAGACCAAGGAAGATCTGACCGCCGTGACCTTCGCGCAGATCATCCTCGAGGAAGAGAAGCGCAAGACACACCTGGTCTCGGTCCCATTCCTGCGCAAGCTCATCCGGTCGGGCGAGGCGGCGGTCCAGGATCTGAGTGACCGCGCATCGCGGGCAATCACCGAGCTCGGCGGCTTGACCGGGACGATGAGCGACAAGGTGCGCGAGGTGGTCGACGAAGGCGGTCGCGCCGTCGAGGAGGCCATCGAAGAGAGTCGAGGGTTCATCGACGAGCTGCTGGGGCTACCCCAGCGCCGCCTGGAAAGCCTGCGCGAGGAAGCCCGCAAGCAGGTGGATTGGATCCGCCAGTCGCCCTCGCTGCAGCGCGAGATCGAACGCCTGGAAAAGAGCATCCACAGCATCGAGGTGATGCTCACGCGCCTGCGGGCAGGCGAAGACGAAGAGAGCATTCGAGCCTCACAGGCGGCCGCCGAAAATGGCCATGCCGCCGTCTCGGATGAAGCGGTGGTCGCACCCGACGTGGACACGACGAGCGGCGCCGCGGACTCGACCATCGAGGAGCGTCGCAAGGCCGAAGGGTGACCCTGGCGTCCGCGGATTGCCGGCTGCACGCACAGCAGCGCAAACCTTCGGTCTCGAATCTTTACAACCATGCTTCGCGTCGGTAGAACCGATAGGCCGATGGCCAAGACTTCGCGTTCGCGCCGACAGGAAAAGCACGCCGACGATTCCCACCCGTTGCTGGATCGCCTCAAGGAGATCGCCAGCGCAAGTGGTCTCGAAGTGCGCGAGGAGCGCCTCTATCGCGAGGTCGGCTACTCCGTGCGCAGCGGACTTTGCAGGGTCGGTGAGCAGGAGGTCCTCCTGCTGGACAAGAACACTGCCGCCGGCGACCGCGTCGAGGTGCTGTGCTCGGTCCTTTCGGACCGCGACCTGAACTCGGTCTTCATCGAACCGGAGCTGCGCCGCCAGATCGGCGGGCGTGCCCTGCTCCTGGACGAAAACGACAGCGCTCCCTGAGCCCCGGCCCCATGCCATGGAACGGGTGGAGAAGTTTCGCGAGTTCATCCGCGAGCGCGGGCTCAAATCCACGCGCCAGCGCGACGAGATCGCCAACTGGTTCTTCAATCACAAGGGCCACCTGAGCGCCGACCAGATCTACCGCGAGGTCAAGGAGCTTCATCCGGGCATCGGTTTCTCCACCGTCTATCGGACGATGAAGCTGCTGGTGGAGGCCGGAATGGTCTCCGAGCGGCATTTCAGCGATGCCGAGGCTCTCTACGAGAACGTGGTCAGCCACCACGACCACTGCATCTGCACCGCGTGCGGCAAGATCATCGAGTTCGAGAACGAGAAGATCGAGGAGCTCCAGCGCTCGGTCGCCGAGCGCCACGGGTTCCTGCTCAAGAGTCACAAGATGGAGCTTTACGGACTTTGCGCCTCGTGCAGGGAGCGGGAAGGCGTCTGAAGGCGCGGCCTCCTTCGCGTCCGAAGGAGGCCGCCCGCTGAGAAATCAGTTGCCTGGGCAGTGCAGGTCGATGCTCTGGCCCACAGCCGACTGCAGGGTGCGCAGCGAGTCTCCTGCCAGCACGTCGCCGTCGTCGTTGGTGTCGCAGACGAAGGCCGGGCACGAGACGTCGATCCCCACCGCGCTCTGCAGGATCTGCAGGGAGTCGCCCGCCAGCACGTCGCCGTCTTCGTTGGCGTCGCCGCAGCGGGCCGGTTCGACGCCGCCGCAGTCGATCTTGGAGACGGTCATCGTCGGCACCGGCTGGATGTCCTGTACCGCGATGTTCGTCGCCTTCTTGACGGTCACCTGAAAATCGCTCGCGACGGGATCCTCGTCGCCCGATGGGATGAAGCGGCAGGTCGCGATTCCCGCCGGCGTCGCAAAGCCGGTCGGGTTGATCAGCGCTGCCAGAACCTTGCTCTGCGCCTCGATGTCGTTGTAGCTGGCCAGCGTGCCGCTGGGCAGGGTGTCGCACTCGACGCCGCCGGCCGAGCCCGCGAACTCGCCCGAGGCGTTCGGATACAGGATCTGCCAGTCCAGTGCCGCGATCGTGTTGGAGCCGTTGAGACGGAACGTGACGTCGCAGCTGCGCTCGGGCAGTTCCAGCGTCGAGGTCGTCGTCGAAGTCGTCGACGTCGTGGTCGCCGGCGGATCACAGTCGGGCAGCGAAACCTCGACGGCCGCGTCCACGGCACCGCCATCGGGATCGGTCGCCTCGAGGACGGTGACGACGAAGTCGTCGAGAGTGGCATCGTCGCCGACGTCGTTGAACTCGCAGTGCGCGAGCTCGTGCGGCCCTTCCATGCCGCTGATGCTGATGAAGCTCAGATTGAGACGGCTCGCGAGGGCATTGACGCCGAAGGTTCCGAGCGAGTCCGGCATCACGTTGGTGCATCCACCATGGATGTCGACGAACGCACCGGACTGATAGTTGACGCGCACCGTGAGGGAGGCGAGCGTCACCTCCTCCTCGAGACTGACCACGACGCTGCAGGAACGAGCCTGCGCATCATCGGCGAGAGTGAAGAGAGAGGCCGCGGCGAGGGCCGCGACAGCGAAAGTACGAAACTGAAATAGCACTGATCCCCGTCCTCCAGAATCTGGTGGACGAGGCGGCCCCGAACGATGCTGATAGTGCACCATCTCGGGTCCGAAATCGATGGCTGCTATGCAGCCGAAGTGCTTTTTTCCGGCCGGATTCCGCTCGTGTGAGGCCGGGCAGCGTCAGCCAAGGGCGAACAGCGATGCTGCATTGACCGCGGTCGACTCGACGATCTTTTCGATGCTGGTGCCGCACGTCGCGGCCAGCGTCGCGGCGACGTGCGCTACGTATGCCGGTTCGTTGCGCTTTCCGCGATGCGGAACCGGCGCGAGGTAAGGCGAATCGGTCTCGACCATGAGCCGATCGACGGGAAGACGTGCGGCGGTCTCCCGCAACGAGGATGATTTTGGGAATGTTAAGATTCCCGAAAACGACACGATCAGTCCGTAGTCGATGTACCAGCGCGCATCGTCATGGCTTCCGGTGAAACAGTGGACGACACCGCGAATGCCGCCGGGCGCCTCCCTGCTCAAGACCGCGCGCATGTCCTCTTCGGCATCGCGGCAGTGAAGGACGATCGGCTTGTCGAAGCGCCGAGCCAGTGCCACGTGGCGGGACAGTGCCTCACATTGAGCCGCTCGCGGGCTGTGCTCGTAGTAGTAGTCCAGCCCCGTCTCGCCGACGGCCACGACCTGAGGCTTTGCCAGCAGGGCCTCGATGCGCCCCTCGATCGCATCGTCGTAGCTGGCCGCGTCGTGCGGATGGATGCCGGCGGTCGAGCGCAGATACGGATGGGCGGCGGCCAGGTCGGCCGCCGCTTCGCTCGCCTCGATGGGGCCGCCGCCGCCGACGGCGACGATATGGGTCAGGCCGGCCTCCAGGGCGCGCGCGATCACGTCGCTGCGGTCGTCGTCGAAACGCGCGTCTGTCAGGTGGCAGTGCGAGTCGACGAGGCCGACGCTCACGGCTTTGGCACCTCGATGCGGGGGAACAAGGGTTCGGCTTGCGCGACCTGATGGCCCGGACGGAACGTTCGACGCCACGGTGGCGCCGGCTCGGCCAGCCGCCCGGGCTGCGCGCGCAGCAGGCGCGCGATGCGCGCCGAGGTCTCGGGCATGAACGGCTCGATCAGCCGGGCCAGGTGCCGGAGCGCGTCGCACAGCACGTGCAGGATCGCGCCGACGCGCGGCCGCTCGCGCTCCTCTTTCCAGAGCTTGAAGGGCGAGGTCTCGACCACGTACTTGTCGCATGCCGCGACCGCCTTCCATATCTCCTCGAGAGCGACGTGGAAGGCCGCCTTTTCCAGGGCCGCCACCGCGCGCTTCTCGGCATCCACGAACGCCTGCTCGAGCGCGACGTCGATGGCGCGCTCGGTCTCTTCGCCGATAGGCTGGACGAAACCCTCGAAGTACTTGTGCTGCATCGACAGCACGCGGCTGACCAGGTTGCCCGCGCCGTTGGAGAGGTCGGCATTGAAGCGGGTCACGAAGGCGTCCTCGGTAAAGGACGCATCGGCGCCGAAGGCCATTTCGCGCAGCAGGAAGTAGCGGAAACCGTCCATGCCGAAGCGCTCGCGCATCTCCAGAGGCCGGATGACGTTGCCGAGCGACTTCGACATCTTGGACTCGCCCATGTTCCAGTAGCCGTGCACGTACAGGCGCTCGTAGACGGGCAGGCCAGCGGCCATCAGCATGGTCGGCCAGAAGACGGCGTGAGGCTTGAGGATGTCCTTGGCGATGAAGTGACGCGCGCTGCGCCAGTACTTCTCCCAGCCCTCGCCCTTGGCGTGTCGCAGCGCGCTGACGTAGTTGATGAGCGCGTCGAACCAGACGTAACAGACGTAACGATCGTCGAACGGCAGCTCGATGCCCCAGGTCAGGCGGCTCTTGGGCCGCGAGATGCAGAGGTCGCCGATCGGCTCGCGCAGGAGGCCGAGCACTTCGTTGCGATAGCCGGCCGGCACGATGAGGTCCGGATTGGCTTCCAGATGATCCAGAAGAGCCTGCTGGTAGCGGCTCATGCGGAAGAAGTAGTTCTCCTCGCTGATCCACACGGGCTCGGTCTGATGATCCGGGCATTTGCCGTCCTTCAGTTCGCGGTCGGCGTAGAAGCGCTCGCAGCCCGTGCAGTACTTGCCGCCGTATTCTCCGAAGTAGATGTCGCCGGCGTCGAAGACCTTCTGCAAGACCTCGCGCACATAAGCGACGTGGTAGTCGTCGGTGGTGCGCACGAAGTGATCGTAGGAGATGCCGCAGGTGTCCCACGTGCTGCGGAACAGCCCCGAAACTTCGTCGGCGTACTGGCGCGGCGCATACCCCTTGGCCTCGGAAGCCTGGGCGATCTTGTCCCCGTGCTCGTCGGTGCCGGTCAGGAAGAACGCATCGCGTCCCATCGAGCGGTGAAAGCGCGCCAGCGTATCGACGACCACGGTCGTGTAGGTGTGCCCGAGGTGCGGCGCGGCGTTGACGTAGTAGAGCGGGGTGGTCAGCTCGATACGATCGGCCATGATCGACTAGGCTCGCACGTTCGCCAGCAGGTCGCGAATCACCAGACGCGCGTTGGCGTTGCGATCCAGCGCCGAAATCGTCCACTCGATGCGGCTTGCATGCTCGAGCAGCGCGCGTGAATCGCGGCCGCCGGCCCGCTCGAGCATGGCCGCGAGATCGGGCGACGGCTCATGCCGCACGTGACCGAGGCTTCGCTCGACCTTGGCGAGCTGCCATTCGAGCAGGTCGCCGAGCGCGTAGCCGGATTCCTTTCGCGCCATCATCGTCTGCAGCATCGCATCGATCTCGACCTTGCCGTCCATGAGCCCTTCGAAGGCCAGGAGCACCGCCTCGCGTTCGGCCAGGCCCTCGGCATCGTAGGCGAGCGCGCGAGAGACGCTTCCGCGCGAGCACGCGGCGGCGGCCTGCGCCTGCCCTTCCTCCCAGGCCAGCGTCCGCAGCACGCTGGCCACATCGCTCTCGTCGAGCGCACCGAAGGGGAGATGGCGGCAGCGCGAGCGCACGGTGGCGAGCATGGCCGAGGCGTTGTCAGCCACCAGCACCAGCACGCAGGACCCCGGCGGCTCCTCGAGCAGCTTGAGAAGCGCGTTCTGCGCATCGACCGTCATCGCATCGGCGTCCCGGATGATTCCGACGCGCGGGCCTCGACGGGTCGGTCGCAGCGACAGGCTGCGGGCGAAGGCGCGGCTGTCGTCGATGCCGATCGAGCTCTTCTGCGGCGCCCGCGCCGTCAGCACGACGTCGGGATGGACGCCGCCCGCCACCAGGCGGCAGCTCTCGCACGGCGGATGGCACTGGCCGACGAAGTCGCACTGCAGCAGCGATGCCCACCAGCGAGCGGTGACGTGCTTGCCCACACCGGTGGGACCAGAGAACAGCCAGGCATGATGAAGACCCTGATCGCTGCCGCCGGCGACCTTGCGCGCCTGCTCGCGCAGCAGAGTCCGGATGCGCTCGTGGCCGACGGGCTCGGCAAGCGGAATCATCGCGCGCGCCGCACCGCCAGAGCGGCGTCGACCGCCGCGATGCAGCAGGAGCCGACCTCTTCCTCGGCCAGATCGCCGTCGATGCGCACGATGCGCTCGGGGAACTGCGCGGCCAACTCGACGAATCCCTCACGGATGCGCTGGTGGAATGCCAGAGGCTCGGCTTCGAAGCGGTCGGCCGGGCCGGCCGCGCGGCGTTTGGCACGGCCGAGGCCCAGGCCGATGTCGCAGTCGATCCAGAGGGTCAGGTCCGGCGACAGGCCGCGCGCGGCGAAACGGTTCAGTTCGGCCAGCACCTTGACGTCATGCCCGCGCCCGTAGCCCTGATAGGCGAGCGTCGAATCGCTGTACCGGTCGCAGACGACGATCTTGCCGGCTGCCAGCGCCGGCTGGACGACGGTTGCCACGTGCTGGGCGCGATCGGCAAGGAAGAGCATGAGCTCGGCGCCAGGATCCAGCGTGTTGGCCGGATCGGCGAGAATCGTGCGGATGCCGGCCGTGACCGGCGTGCCACCGGGCTCGAAGGTCTGCACGACTTCGTGGCCGTGCTCGGTCAGATGCTGCGTGATGCGTTTGGCCTGCGAGGATTTTCCGCAACCTTCGATGCCTTCCAGAGTGATGAAAAGTCCCACGGCGCGCGAGTCTCCCTGCGGATGACGGCTTTGGCAACCCGCTCACGAGCAGCGTGCAGGATCGGCCAGGCTGCGTTCCAGCGTGCGTATCGCGCCACCGCAGCGAGCCGACGAACGCACGACGCACCACGAAGGACCGCGTCGCACCAGCATCACATGAAGGCTGGACGCGCGTCCGCCGATCAGCTCCGCCGCCGCTTCGGGATCGCTCGTGGGCGCGTCCAACGCCAGACCGCCCAGAGCCGCGTAGCGCGCGCACAGAACGTCGTGCCGGGCGCGCAGCTCGCGGGCCAGGATCGTCGCGCGTGCGACGGTGGACGAGGCGATGGCTGCAGCCGCTGCCGCCAGCACGATCACCACCAGCAGCACGGCGCCGCGCTCACCGGCTCTGGCGCGCGACTGCGGCGCGCGCGCTCTGACGCGCCGAACGGAGCCGGCGGCAGACGTTGCCATCAGCGCGCGAGCGTTGCCGGGATGCAGAAGTGCAGGCTGCGCCCGCTGCCGGCGAGCGTGCGAAGGCGCAACTCCAGGAGCGAAGCCGATGAAGGCGCGGCCGGCTCGCCGAAGATGTCGCGCGCGAGGACTTCGCCGCGGGTCCGTTCCAGCTCGAGCACCGTCATGGTCTGGCGTCCCAGACGGTGACGAACGCGAAGATCGCTGCCGGTGGTGGCCAGCTCGAGCGCCGTCGTTTCCGCCCCGGTCGGCTGGACCCGCCCATCGCCGTCAAGATCGGCGTGGAAGACGACGCGGTGGGCATCCGCCGCAGCGATCGCCGGTGGCCTCGTCGGCCCGCTTCCCGCAGCGAGCGCCGCACGGTCGATCAGATGCTCGAGCTGGCGCTCCAGGAACAGCCGGTCGGCCAGATGCGTAGCGGCAGCGCCTACCCGTGTCGCGCCGGCGAGCGCGGCGACGGTGGAACCGAACATCGCGGCGGTCACCGCCAGCGCCGCGGCCGTCTCGAGCATCGCCGGCATGGTCAGGCCGGCGCACAGGCTGGCGCCCGCAGCAGCGAATCGAGCCGCACCGGTGCAGGCATCGAGCGCGACGTCACGCTCACGCTCAGGCGCTCGAGCGACAGCGACGAGATCCACGAGCGCGACAGCTCACACTGAAACTGCGGCGGGCATTCGTAGGCCTGCGCGCAGGGTGAACCGATCGCGTTTTCGAGCACGCCTCGGGCAAGATCGACGGCGAGCCAGCCCTGACGCGTGCGTGCGACGGTAGCGGCGGCAGCCTCCAGAGCGGCGGCCACGCCGGCCATCGCGATGGAGGCGACCAGCATGGCCATCACGCATTCCAGAAGGGTCAGCCCGGCTTGGCGGCTGCGGCGGCCGTTGCCGCCTGCGGTCGTGACTTTCTGCGAATTTCTGCTCATCGGATCACTCCTCGCTGATTGACGACCACTGCCGCCGTACTGGACCCCGCGCGCAGCGCGATGGTGGCGTTGTCGGCCAGGCCGCTGGCGCGAAACTCGATGCTCTGGTCGGCCGGAGCATCGGCGATCGACACGCCGGGCGGCAGCTCGCGCCGCTTGCGGTCCGGACGAATGCGAAGCTCCATGCCGCCGATGGCCGTCTCGACGGCCGCCGGCGCCTCACGCTCGTACGAGAGAAGGCGGGCTTCGGTCAGTGCATCCACGAGCGTGAGGCGGCCGGCCTCCAGCGCGGCAGCTTGCGTCAGTTGCCCCAGTCCGGCCGCGATGAGGCTTGCGGCCAGACCTGCCAGCGCCATTGCCGCGACCATCTCGATCAGCGTCGCTCCACGCATGCCGGTGTCATGCGCCAGAAGGCAGCGCTGGCGCAATGCCGCAGATGTCATGACGTGCTATGAGGCCGCATGCGCGATCCCCGCCTGCTCGAGCTTCTCAGCGACCGTTCCATCAGCCTGACCACCGGCGTCTTCGATCCGCTTTCGGCCATGATCGCCGAGCGTGCGGGCTTCGCTGCGGCGATGCTCAGCGGCTACTCGGTGGCGGCAACGATGCTGGGCGAGCCCGACCTCGGCATCCTGACGCAGACCGAGATGCTCGAGGTCGCCCGCCGCACCGTGGCCGCGGTCAGGATGCCGATCCTGGTCGACGGCGATACGGGCGGTGGCGGCGTCGTCAACGTGCAGAGGCTCGTGCGCGAGCTCGTCGACATGGGCGCCGCCGGCGTCTTTCTCGAAGATCAGGTGTGGCCCAAACGGTGCGGGCACATGCGCGGCAAGGCCATCGTGCCGATGGAAGAGCACGTCGAGAAGCTGCGCGCCGCTGCCGATGCACGCGGCGATGCGGACCTGATCATCGTAGGCCGTACCGACGCGCGCGCCGTGGCCGGCCTGGACGAGGCGATCCGGCGCGGACATGCCTACAAGGCGGCGGGCGCGGACCTCATCTTCATCGAGGCTCCGCAGAGCATCGAGGAGATGCAGCGCATCACCGCGGAGCTGCCTCCTCCTCTGCTGGTCAACATGGTCGAAGGCGGGCACACGCCTCTGCTGCCGCTGGCTGAATTGGGACGGCTCGGATTCCAGATCGCGGTGTATCCGGTCAGCGCAGTCCTGGCGGTGGCGCGTACGCTCGAGCGCGTCTACGGCGAGCTCGCCGCGCGCGGCGACACGACCACGGTCGCAGGCGAGCTCATGGCATTCGAGGACCTTACCGACCTGCTGGGAATGCAGCAGCTCGACGAGGCCGCCCGGCGCTTTCGAGCGTCATGACCCGGTCCCTCCGCAACTGCGGCAGGCGCACGTCGTGATGACGCTGCGCGTAGGACGCATCGCGGCAGCTTCTCTTTACGCTGCCTGACGAAGATCGCCCGGCCGGCCGCTGGACACGCAGCCCGCACGCGAGCGAGCGCCAGCTGACGCCGTCATAGACGTCCCGCAAGCTCACCGCTGCTTCGACGCCCGCTACCGCGCCGCCCGATCGCGCGCGCGTGCATCTTTCCCACCATCGCCCCGTCCCAGACGCGCAAAACTTCGCCGCGTTCCTTTCTACCCGCAGATTCCGGCGGCAACGTGGAGACCGCAGTGACTGCGGCGACACCTCTGGCATCACAGTCGAAGGTCCGCGCCCGACACGTGCGACAGAGGTGACTCCATGGCGTCGTTGCAGCTTCCGTTCATCCTGGCCCTGATGGTCCTTGCCTTGCCCGCATCTGCGCTGGCCGCTCTCGGCGACTGCGGTCAGCCCGCGACCAGCGGCTCGCAGCCGACGACGAGGGATGCGCTCTACGTCCTGCGTGCGTCGGTCGGCTCGGAGGAGTGCGAGCTCTGCGTGTGCGACGTCGACGATTCCGGCGACATCGAGACGACGGACGCGCTTGCCGTTCTGCGAACTGCAGTGGGCCTGGACGCTGCCATCGATTGCCCCGACGAGTGCGAGATCGACACCTCCTCGCAGTGCCCCGGTGTGGCGCAATTCGCGTTGTTCTCCTCGGTGCGCGGACCATGTTCGAGCAACACCGACTGTGCGGCGTTCTCGGTGTGCGACACCGAGCTCGGACGCTGCCGTACCGCTACCGACGTCGACGTGGGCTGGACCGGCCTGGCGCACAACGCCGATACCGACGATCCGGTACCCGCGCGGCTGTTCCTGGACTGTGAAGGACCGGCTCCCTGCGGCGAGTGCGAGATCGTCGGGCACGATCCGTCGCTCGGCAATTGCCGCTGTGCCAACGACAACCGGACGCGCTGCTTTACGGTGGCTGGCCCGGACGAGGCCAACTGCGGAGGCGAGGAGTGCACCTGCTACTTCGGCCCGCCCATGCCGCTGTCGGCGGGCAATACTCCGACCTGCGTGCTGAATACGCTGTCGCGACAGCCGGGCGGTTCGGCCAACGTCGATCAGGGAAGCGGCAGCATCGAGATCCATCTTGCGGAGAAGGTCTTTCTCGGCATCGGGCTGACGACGCCGTGCCCCATCTGTCTCAACGATCCGACTCCCGCCGACGGCATGCGCGGCGGCACCTGCAGCGGCGGCGAGGACAACGGCGAGACCTGCGACGCGCAGGCCTATAACGCCACGTTCCCGCCGCCCACCGGCGCGTTCTACAGCCTGGACTGCATGCCGCTTACGGGCGCCAACGTCTCCGGCTCCGGCCTGTTCATCGACGTGACGCTGACGACGGGTCAATCCACGCTCAGTGCCGATCTGCCGTGCGCGTCCGAAGGCCCGTTCGCCGACCTGGACTGCCATTGCCTGGCGTGCAGCGAGGATGCCAGGCACGCGTGCAGGAGCGATGCCGATTGCACGCAGTACGACGCCGGCACCTGCTCGGAGATCGGACCGGGAACGCAGCCGCAACCCAACGCGTGCAGCGACGGCGAGTGCGAGGACCTCGGCAACGGCGAAGGCCGCTGTGCAACCGGGCCCGACGACGTCTTCTGCGCCGGCCTGGTGCGCGCCAACGGCAGCGGCTTCATCGGTTGCAACACCAACGAGGACTGCGCGGCCACGTCCATCGGCGTGGACGCGGGCACTTGCGACCTGATCGAGCGTCGTCCGTGCTTCCTGGACACGATCGTGGCGCAGGGCGCGCCGCATCCTGTGATTCCGCGAGGCGCGGGCACGTTCTGTACGCCGCCGACATCGGCCGGCGGCGTCAATCTGGCGGCCGGCCTGCCTGGACCCGGACGTCTGGAGCTGCAGACGCTGGTCAGCCTGTTCTGCAAGGACGCACCGACGACGCCCTACCAGCCCGGCGTGGGCGGCTGCCCGGCGCCCTGACGTGACTCTGCATCCATGCCCCGCTACTAGCCGGGCATGGATCTGAGCTACGGCCCCAAATACGACGAGTTTCGCCAGCAGGTGCGCGACTTCCTGGCCGCGCACGCCGGAGCCGCGCCGCGCGCCGGTGTCGGCTTCGGCGAAGGAATGTCCTCCATTCGCGACTGGCAGAAGACGCTGATCCAGAACGGCTACGCTTCGCGCACGGTACCGAAGGAGTACGGAGGCTACGGCGCCAAGCCCGACCTGCTCGAGAACATCATCATCGACGAGGAATTCCGCGCCGCCGGCATCTCGCGCGGGATGTCCAACCAGGGCATCAGCATGTTCGTGCCGACGCTGCTGCAGTACGGCACCGAAGAGCAGAAGCGCCAGTACATCGGACCGACCATTCGCGGCGAGATGATCTGGTGCCAGGGCTACAGCGAGCCTGGCGCCGGATCGGACCTCGCCAGCCTCAAGACCAGCGCCGTGCTGGACGGCGACGAGTTCGTCGTCAACGGGCACAAGATCTGGACGAGCACGGCCCGCGAGGCGCAGATGATGTTCGCGCTCATCCGTACCGAGCCCGACGCGCCCAAGCACAAGGGCATCAGCTATCTGCTGATCGACATGAAATCCCCCGGCATCACGGTGCGTCCGCTGGTGATGATGACCGGGCAGGCCGGTTTCAACGAGGTGTTCTTCGACAACGTGCGCGTGCCGCGCCGGAATCTTATCGGCGAACGCGGTCAGGGATGGGAGGTCGGCAAGGCCACGCTCATTCACGAGCGCAACATGCTGGGCGCCGCCGATCACACCGAGGACACGCTGCACCGCTGCATCCAGGTACTGCGTGACTACGGCGTGGCGGACCAGCCTGTTTTCCGCGATCGCATGATGAAGATCGCCGCGCGCGTGTACGCGATGAAGTACCACTCGCTGCGCATGCTGACGGACCGCCTGCGCAAGGCTCCGCCGAGCCCGGCCTCCCTGATCATGAAGCTCAACGGCTGCCAGCTGAACCACGACATCTGCAAGCTGGCCATCGACGCGATGGGCGAGGGCGGCGTGTTGCGGCACGGCTCCAAGAACGTCCGCGACGACGGATCGTGGCAGACCGAATACATGTTCCAGCTCGGGCTGATCATCGGCGGCGGCACCGCGCAGATCCAGAAGAACATCATCAGCGAGATCGGACTGGGCATGCCGCGCGAGCCGAAAGCGGCCAAGGGAGCCTGACGTGGACTTCGGACTTTCGGACGACCAGCAGCTCTTCGCGCAGTCCCTTCGCGGCTTCCTTTCCGAGCGCGTGCCGATGGACCGGGTGCGCACGATCATGGAGAGCAGGAGCGGACACGACTCGGGGCTGCTTTTGCAGCTGGCCGAGCAGGGCGTCACCGGCATCCTCGTGCCCGAGGCGCGCGGCGGCAGCGGCCTCGGCCTGCTGGATGCGGCCATCGCGGCGCACGAGCTGGGACGCGCCGCCACTCCGTTCTCGTTCCACAGCGCGGCCGTGATGGCGCCGGTCCTGCTCGCGCAGGCTCGCAACGAGCAGTTGGCAGCGCCGTGGCTCGAACGGATCGCCGCCGGCAAGGCCCTGGTCAGCGTGATTCACCGGGCGCCGGCGATTTCGGGCGGCGCGCTCAGCGGCACGATCGGCGCCGCGCCCGATGCTGCCAGCGCCGATGCGCTGCTGGTGGTGTCGGGGTCGGGTGCGGGCGCGCAGGTCGTGCTGGTGCCGCGCGATGCGGCCGGCGTCGAGATCGCACCGCTGTGCACCGTCGACGACACGCGCCGCATTGACGAGGTGAGGTTCGACGGCGTGCGCGTCGAGGATTCGATGCGCCTGGATCTTGCCGACGCGGCGCGCGCGGCCGCGCGCGCCATCGATGCCGGACGCGTGGTGTTGGCCGCCGACGCGCTGGGCGCGGCAGACCGATCGCTCGAGCTGGCCGTGCAGTACGCGCTCACTCGTGAGCAGTTCGGCCGCGTCATCGGCTCGTTTCAGGCCGTCAAGCACATGTGCGCCGAAGTCTTCGCCGAAATCGAGCCCGTGCGTTCGCTGCTCTGGTACGCCGCGTTCGCCTGGGACGATGGCCGCGCCGACGCATCGACGATGGCGGCGCTGGTCAAATCGCACGGCAGCGAAGCTGCCACCGAGGCGACCACGACCTGCGTGCAGGTCTACGGTGGCATGGGCTTCACCTACGAGTGCGACATGCACATCTGGTTCAAGCGTGCCGGCTACGACCGCCAGATGCTCGGCGGTCCCGCCGCGCTGCGGGAGCAGGCCGCGGCAGCGATGCTCGGCGTCTGATCGATACGCTCTCGCGCCGGCTGCAACGCCGGATTGATCGTACGAAACCCGCAAGCACGGCCCTGCGGCACGCTACGTTGCGCGTATCGACGCGCCATCATCACGATCGGCCGCGCTGCGGCTCGAGCGTGGCATACCCCATCGCTCCCTTCGGCCTCGTCGGTTGAATGCCTGCCTGGCGCTGGTCGTCTTCCCCGCATAGGCGCAGGACGTGGGAAACGGGAGGCAGTCATGAAAAAGCTCATTCTCGCGATCGTTGCCGCGGCCAGCATGGCGGCAGTGCAGACGCCGGCCGACGCCGAAGCAGGTTGGCGGCATCATCGCGGGCATCGGGTCGTGCGCTATCACCATGCTCCGCGTATCCGGTACTACCGTCCGCGCGTGTACTCGCGCCATTACTACGCGCCGGCGCCGGTCTACTACGCGCCGCCGGTCCTGTACCCGAGGCCGAGTTTCGGCGTCACGTTCTACGCTCGATAGGGTTCAACACGCGCGTCGGCTCCATCGAGCGCAGCCGGGCTGGAAGAAGGCGGTCAACGTCCCTTCCAGCTCGGCTTTCTCTTCTCCGCGAATGCGCGCGGGCCTTCCACGAAATCCTCCGACTTGAACAGCTCGGTGACAGCCGGGTAGTGCGCCTTGACCGCTTCTTCGAGCGGACGCCCGAGGCTCTGGCTGGCGACCTGCTTGGTCGCGCGCACCGATAGCGGCGCGCACTCCAGGATCTCGTTGGCCCAGGCAAGAGCACGCTCCAGGGCCTTTCCCGGTTCCATCACTTCCTGCACCAGGCCGAGGCGATAGCCTTCGGCTGCGTCGATGTGGCGGCCGGTCAGCATCATTCCCATCGCGTTCTTCAGGCCGATCTGGCGCGGCAGCCGGTGCATGCCGGTGGCGAGCGCGGCCAGGCCAACGCGCGGCTCGGGCAGGCCCATCTTGGCGTTGGAGGAAGCGACGATGATGTCGCACGCCAGCGCGATCTCGAATCCGCCGCCCAGGGCGACGCCGTTGACGGCTGCGATGACGGGCTTGAACAGGTCGAACCTGCTGGTCAGGCCACCGAAGCCGCGCGGCGGAATCTCGAGCTTGCCCTGATTCTGCGCCGTCCACTTCAGGTCGTTGCCTGCCGAGAACGCCTTCTCGCCGGCACCGGTGACGATGGCGACCCACTGATCGTCGTCGGCGGCGAAGTCGTCGAAGGCGTGGCCCATCTCGATGTTGGCCGGCGGGTGGAGCGAGTTGAACGACTCGGGCCGGTTGATGGTGACGATGAGGATGCGGCCCTGAGTCTCGAGCTTGATGAATTCGTAGCTTCGTTCCGGCACGGCAATCTCCTGCGTAGTAGGCGTCGAGGTTCAGCTACCGCTGCGTTGCGCCGCGGGCAAACGGCTCAGAACACCGAGACGTGGGAAAGATAGAAGTCGATGACCTGCGGGCCGGCGATCATGTACAGGAACGCTCCGAAGGCCAGGAAGGGCCCGAAGGGAATCGCCATGTCGAGCCTGCCCTTGCGCGCCAGCATCACGACCAGGCCGATGGCCGAGCCGGTCAGCGCACCGACCATGAGGCTGAACAGGGGCGCCTCCCAGCCGAGGAAGCCGCCGATCATCGCCAGCAGCTTGACGTCGCCGAAGCCCATGCCCTCCTGGCCGCGCACGCGCTCGTAGCCCCATGCGAACGCCCACAGCAGGCCGCCGCCGAGCACGATGCCGAGCAGGGAGCTGCGCAGCGAGACCTGGCCGACGAAGAAGGCGGCAGCGGGCGCAACCATCAGCGACGGCAGCGTGATGCGATCGGGAATGATGAAGTAGTCGATGTCGATGAACGTGATGACGACGAGCGCCGACGTCAGCGCCAGGTACAGGGCGGTCTCGCGCGGCGGGAAGTCGCATGCGACGATGATGCCGAAAAGCACTCCGGTAAGGGCCTCCACCAGAGGGTAGCGCGCGGAGAAGGGATCGTCGCACGCGCGGCAGCGGCCGCGCAGCACGAAGTAGCTGAGCACCGGGACGTTGTCGTACCAGGCAATCGGTTGCTTGCACTTGCGGCAGTGCGAGGCGGGGCTGACCACCGACTGATCCTCGGGCAGGCGATAGATGGCGACGTTGAGAAAGCTGCCGATGATCAGGCCGAAGAGAATGGCGACGAGGACGGTCACGATGGCTCGGCCTGCTCCGGCGTGGGCGGCGCCGACTATAGCGGTGCACGGCGAAGGAACGAACCGTCCGTGTTCACCGCACTGCGCCCTAATGCGCCGCCGACGTCAGCGGCGACTCGGCGCTGCTGTCCCATCGAAACGTGCGCGAGCCTGCCGGGTGCGTTGCGCTCGCCGACCACGTGGTTTCGTCGGCCGACTGGATCGTCAGCTCCACGCCTTCGGAGACCGTGAAGCCGCCGAGCGCCGACGCGTCCGAGGAGTATTTCGCGTTGGTGGCGCGATACAGCTCCTGGGCCGCCGCGAGGTTGCGCAGGTCCTGCTGCGAGCGTGTGTCATAGGCGGCCGCGCGGAACTCGGAGAAGCGCGGAAGCGCGGCTGCCACGAGGATTCCCAGGATCGCGACGACTACCAGCAGCTCGAGCAGGCTGAATCCGGCATCGCGCGGGCAACGGCCGCGACCGTGGCGGCACGCTGCGGGCGCGCGTGTCGGCGATCCGCACGCGTGCCCGGCCATGGAAATCCCGAGGCCGGCAAGACGAAAGCCGCAGGTGTGACGGTGAGCTGCGATCATGACGTACCTCCGAGCAGTAGCGAGGCCGATCCGAGCATGGGCTGGTAGAGAGCGATGACGCCGCCGCCGACCGCGACGGCCATGACGACCACGGCTGCAGGCTCGGCAAGGCGGCAGATTCGCGCCAGAGCCTGGTCGGCAGCGTTGCCTTCGAGCGTGGCCAGACGCGAAAAGGCGCCGGCGTAGTCTCCGGTCGCCTCGGCGATCTCCAGCAGCGCAAGCGCATCGCCGCTGCGGTCGAGCGAGGATGCCTGCCAGCAGCGCGACAGCGGGGCGCCTCGGCGCAGCAGCCGAAGGCAGCGCGACAGACGCGCCGAGATGACCTTGTTGTCGGCCGCCGACGCGGCCAGCGCCAATGCCTCTTCGGCTTCGCAGCCGGCCTCGAGCAGGACGGCCATCAGCGCGCATGCCGATTGCAGCTGGCGCGGCGCGGTCAGGCCGCGCAGCAGCGGAAGGCGCAGGCAGGCCAGATCGAAGATGCGGCGGCATCGGCGGCTGCGCGCGCGTGCGATCGCCACGGCGCCGGCCGCGGCCCCGAGCCACGCGGCGGTGGCAGCACCGTTTCGCTGCACCCAGACGCCAAAGGCGAGCAGCGTTCGTGTGGCCGCCGGCAGCTCGGCACCGCGGTCGGAGTACATCGTGGTGAACGACGGCAGGACGGAGATCGACAGAAAGCCGAGCGCACACAAGGCGCCTGCTACCAGGATGAGCGGATAGGACAGAGCCGACAGGATGCGGCGAGTGCCGACTGCCTGCTGCTCGATCTGTGCAGCCAGAAGCGCAAGGGCACGCGCGGTGGCGCCTCCGGCCTCGCCCGCGCGCACGACGGCAACCTCGACGTCGCGAAACGGAAGATCGTCGGCATTCATGGCCGCGGCCAGCGAAGTGCCGCGCTGCACGGCCAGATGAAGGCGGGCAAGGCAGGGATTTCCCGCGCGCGCCGAGGAGGCGATGGCCTCGCTCGTGCTCATGCCGGCCGCCGTCAAAGCAGCCACGCGTGCGATCGCCGCGGTCGCGTCACGCCGCGAGACCGGTACCGTGCGGCGACGCGAGCGCGCGCCGCTGCGGCGCTGCAGCAGCGGCAGCGAGCCACGCGTGACGCCCCCCTCGGGCGAAGCGAACGACGAACGCTTCAGCTGCATGGCAGCGCTCCGCGCTCGGCCGGCTGCGGACAGTGTGCGAGGGTCTCCTCGAGCGAAGTCTCGCCGGCCAGCACTCGCGAGAGGCCGCAAGCACCCAGGCTGCCGGCAGCGAACGGCGCCGGAGCATCCTCGCTGCCAGCGGCGATCTCGAAAAGCGGGATGCGGCCGCGATAGCCGACGCCGTCGCAGCATTCGCATCCGGCCGGTGATGCCAGGGTGGCCGGCACGGTCATGCCGGCAGTCGCGAACAATGACGCGTGCGCCGGGTCCAGAGGCGTGCTTGCGCGGCAATGCGGGCACAGGCGGCGCACCAGGCGCTGGGCGATCACGAGCGAGATCGTGGCGCGGACCAGGTAGTCGGCCACTCCCATCTCGGGCATCCGCAGCAGCGCCTCGCGCGCATGGCTGGCGTGCACGCTCGAAAGCACCAGATGTCCGGTCAGTGCCGCGCGGCATGCGATGCGGGCACTGTCGCCGTCGCGGATCTCGCCGATCATCACGACGTCGGGGTCCTGGCGAAGCAGCGCCCGCAGCACGATGGCGAAGCTGCGGCCGACCTCTTCGTCCACCGGCACCTGGGAGACGCCTTCGACGTCGAGCTCGACGGGATCCTCGACGCTGACGATGGAGCGGGATGGACGACGCAGGTGCGAGAGCGCTGCGTACAGCGTGGTGGATTTTCCGCTGCCCGTAGGGCCGGCAACGATGATCAGGCCGTTGGAGCGCGCCAGCGCGCGCTCGAGGCATGCGCGCTGCGCCGGCTGCATTCCGAGCTCTTCGAGCGTGCGCGCGGCGCCGCCGTGGGGGAGGAGCCTCAAGGCGATCTTCTCGCCGCGGGCCACCGGCAGGAACGCCGCGCGCACGTCCACACGCTCACCGCCTGCCAGGACGCCGAAGCGTCCATCCTGCGGGACACGACGCTCGGCCAGGTCCACGCGGGCGAGCAGACGGATGCGCGCAAGGAGCGCAGGAATCAGGGCTGCAGGCGGCGGATCGAGGTCACGCAGATGACCATCGACGCGCATGCGGATGCGAAGGCCGCTGCGGTCGGGCTCGAAGTGCAGGTCGGAAGCCGCGGCCGCAGCGGCGGCGGCAAGGTACGCATCGAGAAGACGCACCGCCGGCGCGCCGCTCTCGTCGTAGCGCTGGGCGCGGGCGTCCTGGACGCGATCGCGTGACCTTGCCGATGTGGACGACGACATGCACGCAGGCTAGAGCCGGCGCACGGCGCAGCTCAACGACGGAGATGTGATGAGCTGAGGGAAACTAGAGCTGGGTGGCCTTGTGCCCGCGCTCCTTGAGCATCTCCAGAATGCTGTCGCGGCCGAGCAGATGGCCGCTACCGACGATCACGAAGTAGGTGCCGGAGCTGTTGAGAAATCGCTCGACCGCATCGGTCATCTTGCGGTTGCGGGCCGTGAACAGGCGGTCGTACAGCAGCGGGTTGGCGTTGCGCAGCGGCTCGACCACCAGCTCGGTGATGCGCTCGCCGTCGCCGCGCTTCCACGCGTCCTGCGCACGCTGGATGGCAGGAGCCAGCTCGTGCATGTTCTCGACGGCGTGTCGCAAGGACGCCCGCTGCGCCTCTTCGGGCATGTCCCGGAAGATGGCGACCTGGTCCATCATGGACTCGAGGGTCTCGACCTTCTTCTGGCCTGCCATGCGGCGGAAGTGCTCCTCGATGCCCCACTCTGCCTTGTAGCCGGCGGCGGCCAGGGCGACGTTGGTCAGGGTCAGGTAGGCGTACCACGGCCGCATCGTCCAGATCCTGGACAGGTCGGCATCCTGCTTCCTGGCTTCGACGATGCGCGCAAGAGCCGCACGCGTGGACGGGTCGATATGCTGGTCGAGCGTCTCGCCTTCGGGATAGGTTCCGTAGACCTCGAGCAGGCGCTTGGATTGCTCCTTGCCGATGGGCGAGACGTCCAGCTCGGTCACCAGGACGGTGGCATTGTGGAAGGCATCGCGGATGCGGGAGTCGAGCGGATACAGGTCGGCGCTGGCCACGTGGATGGAGCCGAGAAGGTAGACGGTGGAGGCTCGGGAAGTGACGCGCCACAGCAGGACGTCGTTCTTCTCTTTGGCCGCGGCCTCCCTGCTCGGACGCATCGTGGAGGAACGCGGCGGCGGCGGCGCCGGAACGGCCGGTGCGATGTTGGTGGGCTGCACCGTATCGGCGGGCAGGCGGCGCTCGTCCTGCGCCAAGGCCAGAGACGGCGCGAGCGAGAGGGCGAGGCAGGCGATGGCGCGACGGACTCTGCTCGGCATGGCCAAGCGATGTCCTATTCCGGCGGCAGCGTCCAGTAGAACGTAGCTCCTGCACCGGGCTCGCTCTCGGCCCAGACGCGGCCGCCGTGGCGGTCGATGATGCGCTGAACGATGGCCAGGCCCACGCCGGTACCTTCGTACTCGTCGTCGCCGTGCAGGCGCTGGAAGACGCCGAAGATCTTCTGCGCATGCTCCATGGCGAAGCCCACGCCGTTGTCGCGGACGAAGTAGGCGACGTCGTCGCTGCGGCGGGTGGCGCCGATCTCGATCATGCCCGGGCGGCGCTCGCGGCTGTACTTGATCGCATTGCTCAGCAGATTGACCAGCACCTGTCGCAGCAGGGCCGGATCGGCATTGCAGGTGGGCATCGAGCCGACTGCCATGTGGGCCTCGTCGGGCCCGAGCTCGCTGGTGGCCAGCTTCCACGCCTCGCGCGCCAGCTCGAGCGGATCCAGGACCTGCTTCTGCAGCGAGTGTCGACCCAGGCGCGCGAACGCCAGGAGATCGTCGATCAGCCGGTTCATCTTGCGGGCGCGGTCGCTGACGGCATGCACATAGCGCCGGCCCTCCTCGTCGAGGGACGCCGCATGCTCTTCGAGCAGGAGGCTGGCGAAGCCGGATATGCCTCGCAACGGCGCGCGCAGGTCATGGGAGACCGAGTAGGTGAAGCTCTCCAGATCGGCCGCGGCGGCCTGAAGCTCGGCCGTGCGCTCGCCGACGCGGCGTTCGAGCTCGACGTTGAGCCGCTGGATCTCCTCCTCCGCCCGCTTGTAGTCGCTGATGTCGCGGTAGTTGAAGACGAGCGCGCCGACCGCTTCGTCGTCGACGAGGTTGGTGATGGCCGAGTCGACCCAGCGCCAGCTGCCGTCGGCGTGCCGCAGGCGGTAGCGGGTGCGGGCAGTGGCACCCGGATTGCCGATCACCTTGCCGAGCGCTTCCATCAGTGCCGGCATGTCTTCGCGGCAGACGCCGCGGTAGGCCGGCCCGCCCACGCCGGAGCCGGGATCGTGTCCGAGGATGCGCTCGACGGCCGGACTGCGCCAGAGCAGGGTGCCGTTGGATGCGACCAGCGCCGTTCCCTCGGTCGCATGCTCGACCAGCGCACGAAAGCGGCGCTCGCTGCGCTGCACGGAGTCCGTCGCCGACATTGCCGCGGTCACGTCGTTGAAGAGCAGCGCTATGTGCGAGACCTTGCCGTCCTTGTCGGGCAGCGGCAGCGACACCACGTCGATGGCCACGCGGCGCGCAGTGGCGATTCGGACGTGTTCGAGCTCGCGGGCGTCGTACCAGAAGGGGCCGAAGTGGCCGGTGTAGCCCGCGAACGCCTGTCGCACGGCTAGCATGCCGCCACGCCGCTCGACCGTCTCGTCGCGAAAAATGTTGTACTCGGGAGGCGGCTCGGCGCCGAACATCTGCCGGAAGGCGCGGTTGACCAGGACGGACCTGCCACTGGCCTCGTAGATCTGCAGACCGATGGGAGCGTGCGCGAACAGCAGCTCGAGCATCCGCATGGGATCCTCGATCACACGCAGGCGTTCGCGAATCAGCTCGAGGTCTTGCATCCGACTACGCCCACCCTGCGGCCAGAAAGCCAAGAAGTCCCACGGAGACCAGCGTATCGCGCATAGATTAGCGGGACGGCCCGCTTCACACGAATGATCTATATCCCAATCGCGGAGAGCATCACGCCGACGGGGGCTTTCCTGCCGGTGAAGCGACGGAAGGCGAGGGCGCCTTGATGCGCGAGCATGTGCCGGCCGTCGATGACCGGTCGCCCGGCGTCGTGTGCCAGCTGCAGGAACGGAGTCAGCCCGCGCGCGTAGGCAAGGTCGAAGTGAACGCAGTCGCGCGCGGTGGCCTCCGGCGAATAGTCGAGAAACGCCCCGCCCTTCAGGCCGACCGGGGTGCAGTTGACGACTAGATGGCGGCCGGAGAGGAAATCGCCGTCGTCCAGGATGTCGAGATCGGCCACGCGCACGCGCCCGCCGGCACGGAAATGCCGGGCCAGCTTCTTGGCCTTGGAAACGGTGCGGTTGGCGATGACGATGTCGGCGGCGCCATGGGCCAGCAGCGCGTGCAGGATCGCGCGCGCACTGCCGCCGGCGCCGATCACCAGGGCGCGCCTGGCTCGCGGCCGGAACTCGTGCGCGAGCAAAGCCTGGTAGAAGCCTTCGGCGTCGGTGTTGTCGCCGACGATGGTCTCGCCGTCCCGATAGATGGTGTTGACCGCACCGATCGCCCGCGCCGTATCGCTCAAGCGGTCGACGAGCCGCATGACGTCTTCCTTGTACGGAACCGTGACGTTGAAGCCGGCGATGCCGAGCGTCTTCATCGACCGGACGACGTCCCGCACCCGCATCCGAGACACCCGAAACGGCACATACGCGAAGTCCAAGCCCAGCTCGGCGTAGGCTGCATTGTGCATCCGCGGCGACAGCGAATGGTCGACCGGATCGCCGAGAATCCCGACGACGCGCGTGGTGCCCGAGATCGACGGGTCAGTGCTCACGGGTCACGTCGTTGACCGGGTGCGGCCAAACCGCGCACCCCGACGCTCAGCTACGAGCGCGGGTGCGCAGAGTGGCCCCGATGCGAGGCGGAGGCGAGAAGAGCGAGCGCAGGCGTACTTCCAGTACGCCGGAGCGAGCGACCTCGCCGACAACGAAGCAGATGGGCCGCTATGCGCGCCCGCCGTCACGCTAACGCCGCATGCGCCGCGGCAAGCCGTGCCACGGGAACGCGGTACGGCGAGCACGACACGTAGTCGAGCCCGATCTTGTGGCAGAAGATCACCGAGCGCGGATCGCCGCCGTGCTCGCCGCAGATGCCGAGCTTGAGGTCGGGCTTGACGCTGCGGCCCTTCTCGCTGGCGATCTTCATGAGCTCGCCGATGCCGGCCTGGTCGATGCTGACGAAGGGGTCTTCGTCCAGCACGCCCTCGTCCACGTACGCCGGAAGGAAACGGCCCGAGTCGTCGCGCGAAAGGCCGAAGCCCATCTGCGTCAGATCGTTGGTGCCGAACGAGAAGAAGTCGGCCTGGCGCGCGATCTCGTCGGCGGTCAGGGCGGCGCGCGGCACCTCGATCATCGTGCCGACCGTGTAGGCGAGCTTTTTCTTCTTCTTGGCCAGCACTTCTTCGGCGGTGTCGATGACCAGCTTGCGCAGGCGCTCGAGCTCGCGCGGCGTGGCCACCAGCGGGATCATGATCTCCGGCAGCACCTTGATGCCCTTTCCCGCCACGTCGACTGCTGCCTCGATGATGGCGCGCGTCTGCATCGCGTAGATCTCGGGATAGGTGATCGCCAGGCGGCAGCCGCGGTGGCCGAGCATGGGATTGAACTCGTGCAGCTGCTGGCCGGTCTGCTCGAGCTTCTTCTTGTCGATGCCGGTCTTCCTGGCGAGCTCGGCGTACTCGGCGTCGCTGTGCGGGAGGAACTCGTGCAGCGGCGGGTCGAGCAGGCGCACCGTCACCGGCAGGCCTGCCATGGCCTTGAAGATGCCGACGAAGTCCTTGCGCTGGTACGGCAGCAGCTTGGCCAGCGCCTTCTCGCGCGCAGGCAATTCGGTGGCCAGGATCATCTCGCGCACGGCGTCGATGCGGTCGCCCTCGAAGAACATGTGCTCGGTGCGGCACAGGCCGATGCCTTCGGCGCCGAACTCGCGCGCCACCTTGGCATCGTTGGGCGTGTCGGCGTTGGTGCGCACCTTGAGCGTGCGCGCCTTGTCGGCCCACTTCATCAGCTTGGCGAAATCGCCGGAGAGCTTTGCCTGGCTGGTGGGGACCTGGCCGACGTAGACCGAGCCGGTGCTGCCGTCGAGCGTGATCCAGTCGCCGGCCTTGATGGTCTTGTCGCCGGCGGTCATGCGCTCGGCGTTGTAGTCGATGCGAAGGCTCTCGCAGCCGACCACGCAGCACTTGCCCATGCCGCGCGCGACCACGGCGGCGTGCGAGGTGCGTCCGCCCTTGGCGGTCAGGATGCCTTCGGCCGCGTTCATGCCGCCGATGTCCTCGGGCGAGGTCTCGGTGCGCACCAGGATCACTTTCTCGCCGTTCTTCTTGCCTTCCATCGCGTCGTCGGCGGAGAAGACGACCTTGCCGGCCGCCGCGCCCGGCGAAGCGCCCAGGCCCTTGGCAAGCAGGGTCTTTTGCGCCTTGGCGTCGATGGTCGGGTGCAGGAGCTGATCGATCTGGTCGGGCGCCACGCGCAGCACCGCCGTCTTCGAGTCGATCAGGCCTTCCTTCTCCATCTCGACGGCGATGCGCACGGCAGCCGTGGCGGTGCGCTTGCCGTTGCGGGTCTGCAGCATCCACAGGCGCGAGTTCTCGATGGTGAACTCCATGTCCTGCATGTCGCGGTAGTGCTTCTCGAGCTTGGAGGCGAATCCGAGCAGCTCCTTGGTGGCCTTGGGCATCAGCTCTTCGAGAGACGGAAACTTGGCGGCGCGCTCCTTCTCCGAGACGCCGTTCTCCCGGGCCCATAGCTGCGATGCGTACTTGAGCGTCTGCTGCGGCGTGCGGATGCCGGCCACCACGTCCTCACCCTGCGCGTTGACGAGGAACTCGCCGAAAAAGCGCTTCTCGCCGGTGCCGGGATCGCGCGTGAAGGCCACGCCGGTGGCGCTGTCCTCGCCCATGTTGCCGAACACCATCGACTGCACGTTGACGGCGGTGCCCCACGACTCGGGGATGTTGTTGAGCTTGCGGTAGATCGCCGCGCGCTCGTTGAACCAGGAACGGAACACTGCGCCGATGGCGCCCCACAGCTGCTCCTGCGGATCGGAAGGGAAGGGCCGGCCGCAACGCTTCCTGACCAGGTCCTTGAACTCGCTGACGAGCTCGCGCAAATCGCCGGCGCTCATGTCGGTGTCGAGCTCGACGCCGAGCTTGTGCTTCTTCTTTTCGATGATGGCTTCGAAGGGATCGGCTTCCTTGGCCGACTCGGGCTTGAGGCCCATGACCACGTCGCCGTACATCTGGACGAAGCGCCGGTAGCTGTCCCACGCGAAGCGCTCGTTGCCGGAGGCCTTGGCCAGGCCGACCACGGTCTTGTCGTTGAGACCGAGGTTCAGGACCGTGTCCATCATGCCGGGCATGGAGGCCCGGGCGCCCGAGCGCACCGAGACCAGCAACGGGTTGGCGGCATCGCCGAACTTCTTGCCCATGGCCTTCTCGAGGCGGGCAAGCGCGGCGTCGACCTGCTTGTCGAGACCGGCAGGATACGTGCCCTGCTTCGGATCATAGACGGCGCAGACTTCGGTGGTGATGGTGAAGCCGGGAGGCACCGGCAGGCCGAGGCCGGCCATCTCGGCCAGGTTGGCGCCCTTGCCGCCGAGCAGGTTCTTCATGGACGCGTTGCCATCGGCACCGCCGTCGCCGAAGAAGTACACCATCTTGCCGAGGCCTGCGGCGCTCTTTCCGCCCGAGCCGGAGCCGGCGCCGCGCTTTGCCGATGCAGGTGCGCTCTTCTTGACCGCCGCGCTCTTGCCGGTGCGGCTGGTGGTGGTCGAGTTGGCCTTGTTCTTCGTGCTGGTGCGATTCATGTCCTAGCGGTCCTCAGAGTTGTCGTGATCCGATTGTCGAAAGAGCGCGCGGCGGCGCAGAAACGAGGCGCGGCGCTCAGGCTACGGGAGCGAGCCCGCCCGGCATGACCGGCGGAGCTACCTTCTTTCGTACGATTTCGTAGAGGTCGTCGATCTTGACGCGATCCTGGCTCATCGTGTCGCGGTCGCGAAGCGTGACGGTTCCGTCTTTCAGCGTGTCGTAGTCGACGGTGACGCCGAGCGGCGTGCCGATCTCGTCCTGGCGCCGGTAGCGGCGCCCGATCGATCCGGCCTGGTCATAGGTGACGGCGAAGTGGGGTCGCAGCATCTCGACGATCTCCTGGGCCTTGGCGTCCATGCCGTCGCGCTTCATCAGCGGCAGGATGGCGACCTTGATCGGCGCGAGCGACGGATGCAGCCGCAGCACGGCGCGGCGGTCGTTGTCGGGCCCGTCCTCGTCGTAGGAGTCCACCAGGAACGCCAGCGTGGCGCGGTCGGCACCGGCGCTCGGCTCGATGACGTAGGGAACGAAGCGCTCCTTGGTCTGGTCGTCGAAGAAGGAGAGGTCCTTGCCCGAGTACTCGATGTGCTGCTTGAGGTCGAAGTCGGTGCGGTTGGCGATGCCTTCGAGCTCCTGCCAGCCGATCGGGAACTCGTACTCGACGTCGCCGCAGCCCTTGGCGTAGTGCGCCAGCTCGTCGGAGGCGTGGCTGCGAAGGCGCAGGCGCTCTTCGCGGATTCCGTAGCTCTTGTACCACTGCAGGCGGCGCGCGCTCCAGTAGTGGAACCAGGCGTCGTCGGTGCCCGGAGGCACGAAGAATTCGAGCTCCATCTGCTCGAACTCGCGGGTGCGGAACAGGAAGTTGCCGGGCGTGATCTCGTTGCGGAAGCTCTTGCCCATCTGCGCGATGCCGAAGGGCGGCTTCATGCGGGCCGAGTTCACGACGTTGACGAAGTTGACGAAGATGCCCTGGGCCGTCTCGGGCCGCATGTAGACGACGGCCGCCGAGTCCTCGACCGGCCCCATGAACGTCTTGAACATGAGGTTGAAGCTGCGCGGCTCGGTCAGCTCGCCCTCGGAGCACTCGCCGGGCTTCTTGCTTGGCTGCTTGGGGCAGCGCAGCTGATCGAGATGGTCGGCGCGGAAGCGGCCCTTGCAGGACTTACAGTCGACCATGGGGTCGGTGAAGTTGGCCAGATGCCCGGAGGCTTCCCACACGCGCGGATGCATCAGGATGGAGCAGTCCAGGCCGACGATGTCGGGGCGCGTGGTGACCGTGTCGCGCCACCATGCCTCCTTGACGTTGCGCTTGAGCTCGACGCCGAGCGGCCCGTAGTCGTAGCAGGACCCGAGGCCGCCGTAGATCTCGGAGGACTGGAAGACGAAGCCGCGCCTCTTACAGAGGTTGACGATCTTCTCCATGGTCACGACGGACTCGGACACTAGCGATTTGCCTCGTTTTCCTTCGTCTGAGGCGCGAAGGAATCGCAGTCCTTAGCGCGGTGCGGCGTGGCGGGCAAATGGGCCGGGCGCGGGCGAGCCGCGGGCACGGCGTGCGGACGCTCGCGGATCTACGAAGGCCGTACTCATGCTGATCAGCGTGGCCGTTGCGCACGAAGGCCGCGGCGATCTGACCGGCACGGTCGTCGTGATGCAGCGACCACCAGCGCGGTTTTTCCGAGAAGTTTCCAAACTCTTTCCAGACTTCCCTGGGCATCATCGGGCATCCTTCGATCCTCGAACCGGCACGAGCCGGAGATCGCACCAAAGGAGAGAGAGATCATGAAACGTCCGCGCTTCGCACTCATCACTGCTTCGATCGGACTGACGCTGCTGGCAACGAGCTTGGCACTCGCGGCTCCGGTATGCCTGCACGACACCGTCTCGCCGTACTACTTCGCCAAGCTCAAGCTGCCGAAGAAGGCGAGCCAGACGACCACGTTCCACGGCATACGGACGTTCGGATTCGCACGGAATGTCACCGGCATCGCGTCGAGGAACTCGAGTGGCCAGCTCCTGATCTCGCTGCACGCGCAGACAGCGGGCCCCGACGGCAACGACTTCCTGCTGGGATGGGTCGCCTCCGACGCCACCCTGGCCGGTAACGCGTTTTTCGACAACGACGGCGACTTCGTCAAGGACGACGGCACCCTGGCGATGTCGATCGTGGACTGCGATACGGTGCTGCTGCCGTAAGCGCCGGCCGCGATGCGCACCGCTGCCGTCATGGTGCGGCGGCGGTGAGCTCGCGGAACGGCCGTCACTGGCAGTCGTGCGGCGAACGCCCGCTCTCAGTCGGCCGTCGCGCGGAATCTCGCGCTCGTGCTCTCCTTGACACCTCTTTCATAGACCGCTTCCCAACACCGCTCCCCGTTGGTCAGGCGCACCGTCAGCGGCAGCGCCAGCGCGTCGCCGAGCTTCGGCAGCGCCAGCATGGGTCCTCGCATGTTCACGGAGATCCGCTCGTTCCCGTCGCCTGCGCGCAGGACGACGCTACGCCGTCCCTCATCGGCCGAGCGCTTGGCATAGCGGAAGCCCGCCGCGCCCGCGCGCCAGGCCTCTCCGTTTGCGAAGCTGCTCGTCATGATGAGCTCATTGCTTCCGTCCAGCAGGCACAGCGAGTACTGCGTATCGGCTGACGGGTCGCCGAAGTGGGACCGATCGCTGGTTCCGTCGGTCCACTTCCATGAGAGCGAATGGGAAGGCTCGCCGTTGGCGAGCCGCAGCGTGGCCCTCCCCCTGACCTCAGGCGCCGAGCAACCCGAAGCCGGCACGTCCGCGCATTCGCAAACGTCGCCGCGCCCGTCTCCGTCGTCGTCGGCCTGATCGGGATTGGCCAGCTCGCAGTTGTCGGCGTCGTCGGCGATGCCGTCCTGGTCGCAGTCGCGCGTGCCGGCTTGGAGCCAGCGGTTGGAGGCCGCCTCCACGCGCTCGAGCAGATCGTCGGCGTCGGCCTGCAGCAGGAAGCCGGCAGCGACGGCCTGCGCCGTTCGCGCCTGCATCATACAGGCGTAGTCGGCATGCGTGGGGTAGAGCAGCGCCAGCTCGACCTCGGTCAACGGCACGGTGATGCCGCCGAGCTCGCAGCTGGTGGATGCGTAGCGCGCCACCGGCACGTCGATGGGCGGAAGGCGGATGCCGCCGAGCGCGTTGCCATTGGTGTCGCGGGCGAGCTGGCCCGAGGCCAGTTCGAAGCGCGGGCCCTGCGGCGGCGGCGTGCCCGTCCGGATCCAGCGATCCAGGTGATGGATCGCCGCCGATGCGGCATAGCGCATCGGCATCGTCCCGCCGGCGAGCAGGCACGTGCCGAACAGCGGGTGAGGCTGTTCGCCGTAGGTTCCGGCGATCGCATGCAGCTCGGCATCGGCGCTCGACGGCTGCTTGGCGGCGCCGGCGCCGACGCGCGGGCCCTGGCCGAACTCCTGGTGATAGCCGATGTAGAAGTCGGAGTGCGCGGTGCCAGCGACTTCCCACACGCTGTAGTTCACGGACGTCGTGGGCTCCTCGGCCGACGCCTCCGCATCGCTGAGCAGATGGATGACAGGAGCGGGCGGTGGTGGATGGTGGGCCTTGCTGCCGCCGCCGTGAATGAGGAAGCCGTCGATCACGTCGTGCGTCGTCTGCCATTGCCGTACGTACGCATCGAGGCGGCTGGCCGACTGCGACTGGCCGGCGGCAATGGCGACTTCCACTTCGAGTCCGCCCATCGGATCGGGACCTTGGGCGGGCGCCGGATTCTTCAGCGCCTGTACGATCTGCGCGAAGATCTCGAACGACGCGTCGTCACCGGGATGCGACAGAGCTGCATAGCGGACGGGATCCCAGACCTTCGGCGTAAGCGGCGTGCAGCAGATGCCCGCGGCCTGGGCGCTGACGTGCACGAAGGCGTAGCCCTCGCGCAGCAGAAGCTCGTGCGTCTCCAGGATGACGACCGGGTTCTCGAACTGCGCGGTGACGTTGACCCAGTCGAAGAGCACCGTGCCGTGGAAGCCCGACGCATCGGAGGGGCGCGTGACGAGAATGCGCGTCGTGTACGGCACCGTCTCGGGCGATGACGGCGACGTGCGTGCGTTGCCGGAGACGAAGTACTCTTCCTCGACGTAGCCCAGGCTGGAAAGCTCGAACCAGCTGTCCCACAGCGGATAGCCACGCACGCCCTCGGCGCCGATCGGGCCGGTGATCTGTGGGTTGTCGACGGCCAGCGCGCCCTGCGCGGCGCCAATCGCCAGCCATGCGAGAACGATCGCGATGGGTCTTCGCGTCATGATGCACCTCTTCGGAGCTAGACGACGCTAGGACGGCCTGGCGGGTGTCAGCAACGGGGTGAGGCCAAGGCATCGGGAAGCCTCCGTTTTGCCGGCACCATTTCCGGGCAACGGCCTCGCACGAGTCCAGGGGCAAAGTCGCAGCGGCAGCAATGCGGAGGTTCGTTGCGCGCCCACTCCTGAGGCCCGAAGTGCACGCATAAGCGGCCCGCGCCGCGACAGGACCGTCGGCATAAGGGGACTGTCCCCACGGCCGTTGCGTTGCGGGGCAACAGCCGCCGTCTCGAACTGCAACAGTCGCATGCCCCAATGTCCGAGCATGAGACTGGCAGCCACGACGGCGACCGGTTCGAGAATCGCCGGTGCTAATCCGCAAAATTAGCTCGCGCCGACACGAGAAATCGGTGGATTTCAGACCCAGTACCCGTCAAAGTGCGCGGTTTATGGCAAACATATCCCTCGACCATATCCGCAATATCGGCATTTCGGCCCACATCGACTCGGGCAAGACGACGCTGACCGAGCGCATCCTCTTCTACACGGGGCGCATCCACGCGATCCACGAGGTGCGCGGCAAGGACGGCGTCGGCGCCAAGATGGACTCGATGGACCTGGAGCGTGAGAAGGGCATCACGATCCAGTCGGCCGCGACCTACTGCCTCTGGAACGGGTCCAAGGACCACCTTCCGGGCTACAACATCAACATCATCGACACGCCTGGCCACGTCGACTTCACCATCGAAGTCGAGCGTGCACTGCGCGTGCTGGACGGCGCGATCCTGGTGCTGGACTCCGGCAAGGGCGTCCAGTCGCAGTCGATCACCGTGGACCGGCAGATGAAGCGCTACCACGTGCCGCGTATCGCGTTCGTCAACAAGATGGACAACCCCGGCGCCAACTATGAGCGCGTCGCCGACATGCTGCGGGAGAAGCTGCACCACCACCCGGTGCGCATCCAGGTGCCGATCGGCGCCGAGGACCGCTTCGAAGGCATCATCGACGCCATCACCAAGCGCGCCTACTACTTCGACGGGGACGACGGCGACACGATCCGGGAAGAGGACGTACCGGCACATCTGGCCGACAAGGTCGACGCGGCCCACGACCGGCTGATCGAGGACACCGCCGACCACGACGAGGTGCTGGCCGACAAGTACCTGGCCGGCGAGGCGATTTCGGCCGAGGAGATTCGCGCTGCCCTGCGGCGCGGCACGCTGGCGCTGAAGCTGACGCCGGTCATGTGCGGCTCGGCCTTCCGCAACAAGGGCGTCCAGCTCCTGCTCGACGCCGTCATCGCCTACCTGCCGAGCCCCAACGAGAACGAGCACGAGGCTTTCGATCAGGCCGGCGGCGAGCACAAGATCGTGCTGACGTCCGATCCGGCCAAGCCGATGGTCGGCCTGGCCTTCAAGCTGACTCAGGACAAGTACGGCCAGCTGACCTACTTCCGTATCTACCAGGGCACGGTTCGCACCGGCGACACGATCATCAACACCTCCAACCACCAGCGAAAGGTGCGAGTGCCGCGCATGTTCCGCATGCACTCGGACGAGCGCGAAGAGATCCAGTCGGCTTCGGCCGGCGACATCGTCGCGTTTTATGGTGTCGATTGTTCATCGGGCGAGACGTTCACCGACGGCGAGCTCAACGTGACGCTGACGTCGATGCACGTTCCGGTTGCCGTGATCTCGCTCGCCGTCAAGCCCAAGGAGAAGACGGGCGAGCAGAACTTCTCCAAGGCCCTGAACCGCTTCACCAAGGAAGACCCGACCTTCCGCGTCTCGCAGGACGAGGAGTCCGGCGAGACGATCATCAGCGGGATGGGCGAGCTCCATCTCGACATCTACATGGAGCGCATGCGCCGCGAGTACGGCTGCGAAGTCATCGCCGGCAAGCCGCAGGTCGCCTACCGCGAAACGATCACGCAGAAAGGCGAGTTCCACTACACGCACAAGAAGCAGACCGGCGGCTCCGGCCAGTTCGCAAAGATCGGCGGATACCTCGAGCCGCTCCCGGCCGATGCGGTCGAGACCTACGAGTTCGTCGACGAAGTGGTCGGCGGCGCCATCCCGCGCGAATACGTGCCGGCTTGCGACAAGGGCTTTCGCGAGGCGATCAAGGAAGGCAGCCTGGCCGGGTTCCCTGTCATCGGCGTGCGGGCCGTCATCAACGACGGCGCGTCCCATGCGGTCGACTCTTCGGAAATGGCGTTCAAGACCGCTGCGCTGATGGCCTTCCGCGAAGGCTTCAGCCGCGCCAAGCCCATCCTTCTCGAGCCGATCATGAAGGTGGAGGTCGAGGCGCCGGGCGAGTTCCAGGGCTCGGTGGTCGGCCTGGTCAATCAGCGTCGCGGCATGGTCATGGAGACGACGACCGAGGACAATGCGTT
>DASPNH010000079.1:0-4568 GCA_035626675.1 Binatia bacterium | reverse complement strand
GGTTGGTGCCGTCGAAGCGGTAGCGCACCTGCGCGGTTTCCAGCCGCCCTTCGCAGGCCGTCTGCTGCGGCTCCCCGGGAGGCCGAATGATCGCGTCGGTGAGGCCGATCGCCGTGCCGGCGACCGTGATCGACTCATACGTGACCCTCTGCGCATGAAGACCGACCACAGCCACCGTCACCACGAGCAGCGCGAAGAAAGTGCGCCGCATCTTCGTCCTCCTATGCCGCGTCCAGCGGCTCGGTCTTGGGCTTCCGGGGACGCCACCCGCCACGCTTCTTCGGTGCCGGGATGTCCGGCACATGCGCATCCGTCGCCTCGTCCGCGGCTTTGGCTTCGGCCTGGGCCTTCGCGCTCAGGCGCTGGTCGGCCGCGTGACGTTCCGCCGCCGCCTTCGACACCTCGTCCTCGAGCTGCTGGCGAAATGCCAACGCCTCTCGCGTGTTTTCGCGCCAGCCGTCGCGGAGCGCCGCCTGGAACTCGGCTTCGTCCTGCACGATGCGCTGACACGACTTCGTGAACTGTTCCCCATAGCCGCCGTCCACTTCATGCGGCGTGGGATCGCCCGTGCGCCACTGTTTGCCCCGCTCATGGAATCGCGCCATATAGACCATGCGCGGATAGGCGCGGAACACGTACGGCTGGTTCCAACGGGCCAGCTCCTGTTTCAGCGGATGCGTGTCGGGATAGGCAATCCCCATTACTTGGACTCCTTCTGCCGGGCCTGCTGTTCGCCGTCCAGCGCCTGCGCCTGCTGATCCTTCGCCCTCGTCATGTCCTCCGACGTGGGCTGGTTGATCACTTCCACCTGCGCCACGGGCGCGGGCGTAGCTTCGGCGCCGGTCTTCCGCGCCACGGCGAGTTTCTGCGCGCGGATCGCCGCGTCGTGCTTGGCCTCATCCGCTTCGGGGACGGCCGTGTCGCCCCAGCCTTCGCCGAGGGTGCCCATCTCGTCTTCCGACGCCACCACCTTGGTCTGTCCTGACTGGTGGTACATCATGCGAGGAAATTCCTGATAGCCCGGACGCTTCGACGGATCCTGATCGGGCCACGTGTTCGGATCATTCGGGCTGACGGTTACTGTCTGACCCGCATTGAGCGCGGCCTGCTGCTGGTCAGTCAATTCAGCCTTTTTCTGCTGATCGTTTGCCATCGGCGTGCTACCTCACAACCATACGTTTGTTACGTTTCCAGTGATAAACTCGCGTACGCCATGCCGTATTTGGACCTCTCGGGGCACACGTACGGGCGTCTGACTGTGCTCTATCTCCAACACGTCGGTCCTCGAAATCCCATGCGCTCATGGCGCTGCCGCTGTGCGTGCGGACGCGAGACAACCGTGATTCAGGCCGCCTTGCGAACCGGACATACACGCTCCTGTGGGTGTTTGCTCGCCGAGACCACCGGCCGCCGTGCGCGAACACATGGGCGGTCGCAGACGCCGGAATACAAGTCGTGGTGTCAGATGATCGATCGGTGCGAGAACCCCGCCTGCAAGACGTATCCCCGCTATGGGGGTCGTGGTATTCGCATCTGTGATCGCTGGCGTCACGATTTCATGGCGTTTTACGCCGACATGGGGCCACGCCCCACGCCCCGGCATTCCATCGACAGACTGGACGGCACCAAAGGCTACGAGCCCTCCAACTGTCGCTGGGCCACCTCGCGCGAACAGCGTGAGAACCAACTGCGGAACCATCCGCTGACCTACAACGGCGAGTCGCTGCTGATCAGCCAATGGACGCGCAAATTGGGCCTGCCCAAAGGCACGATTTTGCGGCGTCTTCGTGCCGGATGGTCTGTCGAACACGCGTTGTCTCCTGACGTGCGGCAGGAACGATTCCTGACGCTGCATGGTCGCACCCAATCCTTCGCCGCATGGTGCCGCGAACTTCGGATGGGGCCGAAAACGCTCGAACACCGTCTGGAAACGGGATGGTCAGTCGAACGCGCACTGACCACCCCGGTCCAGGCACGCACTATCAGCCGAACGTAACGCCATTCGTGGCGATCGGTGCCCACGTCCCATTGATGGCTTTCACCGTCAATGAGTCACCGACCGCACCACCGAACGTGGCAACGTCATTGGAAGTCGTCCCACCGCTGAAGCCCGCCGAATAGGTCAGAGTATGGGCATTTGCCGTGCGCGCGATGAAGCTGATCGTGTAGCCATCGATCGCAGCCGATGGTGCCGCCAACGTCAAAGCCAATACCCCTGCCTTCGTGAGCAAGATGTCCGTATGCGGTGAACGGATGCGCCCGAGATCGACCGCGCCGTTTACGCTGTAGGACTGGATGTTGTCTTGTCCTTCGTCACGTTGCGCCGTGAGCGTGGGCGCCGGCGCCACCAAGTCCTCGGGCAGTCCGAAGGACACTGGCGCCCCCGCGTTGTGCGGCTGCGCACTGCCGCCGAAGGTACCGCGGCTGCGCACTTTGATCGTCGTGGCATCGACGATCTGGACAGGAATCGAGTATTCGCCGTCGATCTGCATCCAGCCAGACGTCGAAGCGCCCGTGGTGGACGTGACTCGCACCGTGTTCTCATTGATGCCGATTGCGGCTGTCGTCGAAGTGATCGTGATCGCCATGTGAACCAGTCCTCCTCAACCCATCACACGCGCGGCCAATCGCGGTTGCAGCGTGGCCCACCCGTAAAGAATGTCCAACCGGCTCGGGTTCTGGTCCGTGCCGATCTGGAACTGCCGCACCAGACGAATGCTCAAGCCGGCAATCCGGCTCGAGATGCGCGTTACTTCGGCCCCGGCCAGATTCCGCTCGAGGTCGGCAGCGACCATCGTGAACGCATCCGGGTGGTACACGAGGGACTGCGGACTCACGGTCGTGGCGAGCGTGCCGCCGCTGGCGCTCGTCGCACCGAGGACCGTGATGGCGGCACTGTTGGCGGGCGAGGCATCGACCGTCTGCAGCTGCCCGGAGGTGATGATCGACGGGCTGATCGGAATGCTGATCGCGCCCGCGGTGTCAGAGATATCCGCCGTCACGACGAACTGCTGGAGCTGACCCGTGGACCGGAAGCCCGAGGACACCGACACGCGGTACACGCCCGCAATGGTAAAAATGTCGCCGCGCTTCAACGTAGTGGCGCCCGAGGCCCACCCCGACGTGACCAAGGTCGCGCCCGTCTGGCCGGCGCCGTTCACGACAGGCGTACTGGCCGTGAATGTCCCGGTCGTGTGCTTGGCGACGTTGCCCGATTCGAACCAGCCGCCAATCCCCAACACCTCGCCGCTGAACTGCCCCGTGCGGAACGCGGACGCGATCTGCGCTTGCGGATTGAACAGGCCGAGATTCGCGTTGACCATCGCAATCCGCGCCTGCGGATCCACGATCGCAATGCGTCCGGCCGTCGGCACACCGCCGTAGGAGAGCTTCGCACCGGCCTGCATGAACGTGGTGTTCGCGCTCGGCGTGACGCCGGGCGTCCCGACCGCGTTCCAGACGTCGGCGTAGACGGTTTCGAAACCCGCGAGATCGACTTCGGTCGCAATCGCCTGCGCGGCGGGGGTCACGCGACGTTCGCGGACTTCTTCGATCAGCATCGTCGAATCGGCTGACGAATAGGTCCACGCGATCTGATTTTGCGTCGTGATGGAGATCGGAACGGTCTGATCCATCAACGGCTGCACCTGGAGGGCTTCACCACGGCTGACCCGCGGCGTCCACGGCAGACGCGCGTACACCGTGTACCCGACTTTGGCGCCGTCGGCGCGGTATCGGTCGTCGTATTCCCGGTTGACGTTGGCTGCGAAGCGCAGCTCGTTCACATAGCCCCGAAGGATGTCCTTGACAATCCACGTCGGGGTCAGAAGCACATTCGCCATCGGCCCACCTGCTGATCACTCAGCGGCGGCGCCCTGCCTGTTCCTTCTGGTTCCAAAACCGAATGTGGTCATCGGCGTTGTCTTCAGAATTGGGATCGGGCGGGCTGTCCCCGCTGACAGGCGATCCCCCCACCGGCTTAATGGGTGGCTTCGCAGTCGTGACCGCAGGCGTCCGGGCTGGGCCGGTCGTGGCAGCTTCCAGACGCGCTTCCAGTTTCCCCAGGTAACGAAGCGCACGCGCATCTTCAAGGAGATCAGGGTCCGTCGTCTTCATGACGACCTGCGCCCGATCCTCGGGATGCGTGGCGAGGTGATACAGCAGCTGCGCTCCAACTGGGGATTCTTGAATCGCGCGCCGTATCAACGGGCTGACAGGATCGCGGACAGCCCCAACCGCGGCATCGTAGTCGGCGTGAGTGGCCCGAAACTGCGCCGCCCGTTCCGCGAACGCGCGTGCCTGTTCCAGTTCCTCACGAGCTGCAGCCTCCTGCGCGATGCGGTCGCGTTCGGCTGCGAAAATCTGTTGGGCCTCAAAGCGTGCGGCGGCGCGGATGTAATCCTCGTACGACTTCTGCTGGTTCTGGCCGTCCTGCACCCACGTCTCAAAGGCGGGGAAGGACTCGCCCGGAGCGGCATCACGGCGCGGGGCCGGCTCCGGCTGAACGGACGGAGGGGCGCGGTGGGACGCCAGCTCACGGGCGAGCCGTTCACGCTCCGCACGCTCGG
>DASPNH010000078.1:0-26663 GCA_035626675.1 Binatia bacterium | reverse complement strand
TGCTCGACGCCCAGCTGCGTGAAGCCGTCGCCGCATTCGGCGACGTGACAGTCATTGGTGCAGGCGTCGGTGTTGGACGTGTTGGCGTCGTCGCACTCTTCGCCGTTGCCCGGCTGGGTGAAGCCGTCGCCGCAGTCCGCCAGCGTGCACGCGTTCGTGCACGCATCCGTGTTCACGGTGTTGGCGTCGTCGCACTGCTCGCCAGGGCCGGTGAAGCCGTCGCCGCACTCCGCGTTCTGGCAGGTGTTGGTGCAGGCATCCGTGTTGGACGTGTTGGCGTCGTCGCACTCCTCGCCGTTGCCAGGCTGGACGAAGCCGTCACCGCAGTCTGCCAGCGTGCACGCGTTGGTGCAGGCATCGACGTTGGAAGTATTGCCGTCGTCGCACTGCTCGCCAGGGCCGGTGATGCCGTCGCCGCACTCCGCGATCGTGCAGGCGTTGGTGCACGCGTCGGTGTTGACGGTGTTGGCGTCGTCGCACTCTTCGACGCCAGCCTGCACGAAACCGTCGCCGCACTCGGCGAGGTCGCAGGTGTTGGTGCAGGCGTCGGTGTTGCTGGTGTTGCGGTCGTCGCACTCCTCGTCGGACTGCGTGGTGCCGTCGCCGCAGAATTCGATCTGGCAGTTCTCGTCACACCCGTCGTTGGCAGCGGTTCCGCCGTCGTCGCAGGTCTCGCAGGTGATGCCGTTGAAGAGGATGTCCTGGTCGGTGCCGTTGGCCTGGGCGCTGACGACCGGATCGTTGGAGTGCCAGACCACCACGTAGCGGCCCGAATTGCTGGCGTCGATGTGCGGGAACGCGTCCTGCGGCGTGCCGCCCTGCTCGCCGATGTTGACGGTGGCAGGCTCCGACCAGGCGCCGAGCGTGTTCTCGTGGGTGAACGCCGAAACGATGTCCTTGGCGCCGCCGGGCGATGTGAACGCCTCGGTCTGCCAGGTGGCGCGGAAGACGCCGGTAGCGTCGCCGGTGACTTCGACCGATCCGTTGCTGCCGACGTCGGTGTCCGCATCGCCATTCAGCGCCGCCGGAGCCGACCAGGCCAGGCCGTTGGTCGAGGTCGAGAAGAGGATGTCGAGGTCGGCGCCGGTGGTCCCGCCAAGGGTGTTTGCCGAGCGCCATGCCAGCACGAAGACGTCGTCGGAGGCCGCCAGCGAAGGCTCGTCGTCGAGCTCCGGAGTGCCGATCGACGACTCGGTGACGCGCACCATCGGAGACCAGGCAAACGCGGGCGAGGTGGCGGCAGCGGCGAAGATCTCGAAATCGGTGCCCTTGGTTCCGCCGAGGTTGTCGTTGGAATGCCAGGCCGCCGCCCAAAGGCCGGCCGAGGTCACTGCCAGCGAGACCGAGCCCTCCTCGCCGAGGTTCGGAGCAACTACCGGCGTGTTGGCATTGCTGTTCAGAGGTGCGGTCGCCGACCAGGAAACGCCGTCGTTCGACGACACCGAGAAGGCGATGTCACGGTCGCCGCCGAAGTTCGAGGTCGTCCACGCGACGACGAAGCTGGTCTCGTCGGCCTCGATATCCGGGAAGCGGTCGAAGGCCGAGCCGCCGAAATTGCTGTTGAGCACGGCAGGTGCCGACCAGCTGGTGCCGTTGTCGGTGGACCGTGAGAAGAAGATGTCCGAGCTGGTGTCGCCGTTGGTGCGGCGGTCCCAAACCACGACCCAGTTGCCCTGGCCGTCGGTGGCGATGTCGGGACGCTCGTCGGCCACGGTGAGCGCATCGACGCTCATGCTCGCCGAGAGGACCAGCGGGTTGCTCCAGTTCTGACCTTCGTCGGTGGACACCGCGTACAGGATGTCCATGTCGGCGCCGGCAAAGCCCGAGGCCTGCCAGACCGTGATCCAGACGCCGTGATCGTCGTTGGTCGTGCGCGGACGTGCATCCAGCGCGGCATCGCCGACCGCATTGTTGTTGAGGGTGTCGACCAGCCCGAAGTCCTCGCAGACCTGGATGAAGCCGTCGCCGCAGATCGCCAGGTCGCAGGCGTTCGTGCACTCGTCGGTGTTGACCGAGTTGGCGTCGTCGCACTCCTCGATGCCGGACTGCACGAACCCGTCACCACACTCCGCGGTCAGGCAGACGTTGGTGCATGCGTCGGTGTTGCTGGTGTTGGCGTCGTCGCACTCCTCGCCGTTGCTGGGCTGCGTGAAGCCGTCGCCGCAGTCCGGGAGCAGACAGGCGTTGGTGCAGGTATCGGTGTTGCTGCTGTTGGCGTCGTCGCACTGCTCGCCGTTGCTCGGCTGCGTGAAGCCGTCGCCGCAGTCCGCCACCGTGCAGGCGTTGGTGCAGCCATCGGTGTTGACGCTGTTGCCGTCGTCGCACTCCTCGAAGCCGCTGCGCACGATGCCGTCGCCGCAGACCGCGTTCTGGCAAGTGTTGGTGCAGGCATCATTGTTGTTCGTGTTGGCGTCGTCGCACTGCTCGCCGTTGATCGGCTGGGTGAAACCGTCGCCGCAGTCGGCAAGGGCGCAGACGTTCGTGCAGGCGTCGTTGTTGTTGGTGTTGCCGTCGTCGCACTGCTCGGGGCCCTGGCCCGGGCCGCTCGTGCAGTTGCCCGCGCTGCAAAGGATGCCGTCGGGGCAGACGGCGAAGTCGCATCCATTGGTGCAGGCGTCGTTGTTGTTGGTGTTGCCGTCGTCGCACTGCTCGCCGAACTGGACCTTGCCGTTGGGGCAGACTTCCAGGTCGCAGTCGGAATCGCAGCCGTCGCCGTTGATGGTGTTGCCGTCGTCGCACTGCTCGTCGGTGTCGTTGTCGACGTTGTCGCCGCAGAACTCGTCGATGCAGAACTGGTTGCAGCCGTCGCCGGAGACAGTGTTGCCGTCATCGCACTGCTCGACGCCGTCGATGCCGCCGTCGCCGCAGCTCGAGATGACCGTGATGGTGCAGGTGACGTTGTTGGTGCACAGGGGGGCGTTGCTGGGACCGGCGACGTTGTCGTCCGGGTGCAGGGTCAGGTTGTAGACCCCGACGTCGGTCAGGTCGGGGTCCCAGTCGATGTCGCTGCGCGACGGGTTGCCGGGCGTGTTCATGAAGACCAGGCCCTTGGCCTGGGCGCCGCCGTCGGCAATCAGCGTCACGGTCGTGGTCTGGCCCACTTCGGGGCTGATGTAGTCGAGCTCCAGGTCCACGTCCTGGTTGGGGAAGGAAACGTCCACCGTCACCGAGCAGGTGTTGCCGGCGTTCGGGTTGGGCGAAAACAGCGGGATCGGAAGGATGTTGTTGTTGGGACCGGACTCGGCGCAGAAGCAGGTCCAGAAGTCGTCGAGGAAGTCGACGCCGTCGTTGTTGCCGAAGGGGCCGTCGTAGTCGTTGCCGTCGTGGTCGAACTCGCCGATCTGGAACGAGTTCAGGGTGTCGCCCTTGTTACCGCCCACGTTGGCGGGCGCGCCGCCGAAGCCGTTGACGCCGCCGGAGGCCTCGCCGGCCGTCCAGTCCATGTTGTTGAAGATGAAGCAGATGGTGTTGCCGAGGCCCATCGTCACGTTGGTGCCGTCGGAGATGGCGACCTGGAAGGTATTGAGCTTCTCGCCGTTCTCGTCGAAGTAGCCCACGTTGTCCCACGTGGTGACCAGCGCGTTGGGCAGGTGCTTCTGCCAGACGCGGCCGACGTCGCAGGTCTCGTCGCCCGTATCGACGTCCGCCCACCAAGGCGCCACCATCGTGACCTTGCCGCGATCGACGCCGGCCAGATCCGGGATCGGGAAGCCGGTGGGCGTGCCGGGGCTGAAGGCCTCGTCGAACGCCAGGTTGCCGTTGTTGTTGATCCAGGCGGTGATGAACTCCTTGTCGTAGAAGGGGAAGCTGAAGTTCAGCGGCACCTGCGCCGAGTCGTCATCGTTGTTCTGATCGGTGTTGTGCGCGAAGCCGTCGCCGACGCCGGGACCGTCGCCGAAGAAGTCGGCCAGCGTCCAGCTCCCGTCCACCGGGAAGAGCAGGTCGGTGATGTCGCCGGTATCGGGAGCGACGGGACACTGCGGGTTCAGCGTGGTCGACGTACTGGCCTGCGCCAGCGTGGTCGAAGTCGAACCGATGCCGCGCGGATCAGCGCTGTCGTCGGTTAGGAGGGGCTCGGCGTTCGGCGCCCCGCCGACCAGCTCGCCCTTGTACGGAATCGGGCGTCCGATCAGCTCTCGCTTGTCGATCTCGTCCTGTGCCCCTGCGGACATGCTGGCGAGAACGGTGAGGAAGGACGCGAGCGCAACAACAGACCTGACTTTCATGAAGACCCCCAAGGTCTTTCTCCGGCTCTCCCGGACGACGAAACAGCGCGCGGACCCCCCGCGAGCCAAAATGAGACAGAAGCTCCGAATATCGACCGCACATGGCGATCCTGTCAAGCAATGCTGGCCGCTCGCAGCGCGGCGTGTCAGCAGTCAGACAGAACAGAGTGCGAATCGCCTCCCGTATAAACCGGGACTGGGCGCGCTAATCAAGACTGGCGGCCTCTAAACCTAAATAATTGTGGAGTTTTCTCGGCGCGAATCCCGCGACCATGAGCTCGACCTGAGATTCTGATCAGGACGCGACGGTGTCCTCGCCGCCGTCGACGCCGATGACGGCGCCCGATATCCACTGAGCACCGGGCTCGGTCAGAAGCGCCACCACCGACGCCACGTCCTGCGGCCGCGTCAGGCGTCCTCCCGGATTGAGACGCTGCGCGGTGGCCATCATTTTCTCGTGCCCGCCGATGCGGCGCAGGGCCGGTGTGTCGGTGACGCCGGCCCTCAGGGCGTTGACGGTGATCCGGCGGGGCCCGAGCTCCAGTGCAAGCTGGCGGACATAGGCTTCGAGCGCGGCCTTGGCGGCCGACACCATTCCATAGGCCTGGGTGGCGCGGGTCGATCCGGCCGACGTCATCGCCAGGATGCGGCTGCCCTCCGCCAGAAGCCCGGCCCAGACCAGATCCTGGGTCCAGTAGACGAGGGAGCTCGCCATCACGTCCAGGGTCATCGAGACCTGGGCCGGCCTGGCCGAATCCCGGGCGCTCTCGCCGACCAGCGGCTGCAGGGATCCGAACGCCAGCGAATGGAACAGAAGACGAAGACGGCCCGGCTCGCAGCGCTCCGAGAGTCCCGCGATCACCTCGCCGCGCTTGCCGGCGTCGGCGGCGTTGACGTTGAAGAAGAGCGTCTCGGCGCCTGCGTTCTCGCAGGCCTCCCTGGTCTCGATGGCCGCAGCCACCGTTGAACGGCGGTCCAGGTGCACGCCGCAGATCGCGTAGCCGCGCTCCGCCATCGTCCTGCACACGGCCGATCCGAAACCGCTCGACGCACCGAGAACGAGGATCCAATCTCGCGCCGCATCGCCCATTTCGCCGACCGTAGGTTCGCAGAGGTGATGCCGCAAGCGCACGCCTCCCCTGCGTGGACCTGCGTGTGCTCGTTTGCTATACCGGGCGCCCATTCGCGGTTGCGGACCGCGCCCCCACAGACAAGGAGGAACGCATGGCTGAGGTAGAAGAGAAGACTCCGCAGCAGGAGCTCAAGGAAAAGACCTGGCAGGCCGCCAACAACATCGTCGTGGCGGCAGCGCTCCTCGGAGGCGGCTACTTCATCGGCTACTGGCAGTTCGGCGACGCACCGCAGCTCCGCGACAAGGTCAAGCAGCAGCAGGACCGCATCGTCGACCTCGAGAACGAGCGCGAGACCGTCAGCACCCGTCTCGCCAAGGAAACCCGCGACAAGGAGGTCTGCGACAAGGAGCTCAAGAGCGTGCGCGACGCCTCGCGCGGCGCTGCCGCCGCCGCTCCCGCTGCACCGGCAGCGCCTCCTCCGGTGGCGGTCGAGTAGGTCTGGAGCCTAGAGATAAGGCACGAAATTCCGCAGTGCCTTCAGCAGCGCCTCGACGTTGGGGTCGGAGTCGCTGACTTCCAGCATCGCGTCGTAATAGGCCCGAACACGAACCGTGTCCTGGCTCTCGATGGGTAGCGAGAGGTGGCCTTCCACCTCTCGCAGCATCGGCTGGATCTCCAGCTTCGACTCGATGGGCATGTCCTCGGAGACCGCCACGACCAGCTTGAGGCGTGTGATGAGCTTGGCGGCCATCTCGCCGTCGGTCAGTTTCTCCGGCATCGCCTTACCATCCCTTCGCTCTTTCGGCCGTCGGCCTACTGACCCTGGATCTGGCGTTTCCAGTCCAGGACCTTGGCCTTGGCAGCGGCCTCTTCGGCCTCCGGAATGCGCCCGGCCCTCTGATAGAAGACCGACAGGTTGGTGTAGGCGAGCACATCCTCCGGATCGAGCTCGATGATGCGCTTGGCGCACTCGATAGCCGCATCGAACTCGTTGCGTGCCAGATGGACCATCGCCTTTCCGAGCAGCGCGTCCTTGTAGTCCGGGTCGAGCGAGAGCGCGCGCTCGAAACGCTCCAGGGCCTCCTCGTGGCGCCCCTCGCCGTGCAGATCGGAGCCCTCGAAGAACAGCTCCTCCACCTCCTCGTCGTGACCGCCCATCGCCGCCACCGTACCCGCCCCACCACCCCGTGCAACGCCGGCCGAACGGGGTCAGGTACTGAAAACGCGGTTTTGGGGTCAGGTGCTGAATCGTGAAGCCACCGAAATCACGAGCCCGTACCCGACCCCATCCCCATTCCCGCACCGACCTCGTTGCGCACGCCGCCGCTCCCGGGCCGACCCCGCTCCCGTTGCCCTGTCCCCTTTTCCCGCCGCGCTTGTTACAGGCCGGGGATGATCGAGCGCGTCCATGCCTTCGTCGATGCGACCGTGGCGGGATCCGATCCCGACCTGCGCTTCGAGGAGCTCGCGCTTCAGGTATTCGCCTATCAGTTCGAGCGCGTGCCGCTGTATCGGCGCTTTTGCGAGGGCCGAGGTGCCACGCCCGGCACCGTCGCGAGCTGGCAGGAAGTTCCGGCCATTCCCGCCGACGCCTTCAAGGATGAGCTGACGCCGCCGGCCGACGGCGCCGTCGTGTTCCTGAGCAGCGGCACCACCCAGGGTGAACAGCGCCGCAGCCGTCATCGCGTCAGCCCGGAAAATCTGCAGCTGTACCGGCGCTCGTCGCTGGCACACTTCGCCGCCATGGCGATGCCGGACAGACCCGGCGAGATGGACGTCCTGGTGCTCGGGCCGATGGCTGCCACGCATCCAACGTCTTCCCTTGGTCACATGTTCGAGTGGATCGCATGCGAACATGGGGGTGGTGCGAGGACGCCTCCCTTCACCGCGCTGTCCGCCGATGGAACCCTTGACGTCTCGGCAGCCGTCGCATGGCTCGCGGCCGCCGCGGCCGGCACCCGGCCAGTGCTCATCCTTGCGCTGAGCTCGGCCATCACCGCCGTCTTCGAGACGCTGCGGACGCGCCGGCTCGAGCTTCGCCTGCCCGCCGACAGCCGCCTCGTCGATACCGGCGGCAGCAAGGGAGGCCGCGTCCTGTCGCGCAACGGCATCCTCAAGGCGGCGTGGCGCTTTCTGCACATTCCAGCCTACCTCTGCACGAGCGAGTACGGCATGACGGAGCTGCTATCGCAGTACTACGACGATGCACTGCGCAGCCGCTGGTGCGGATCCCTGTCGCCGCGTGCGAAGGTTGGACCGGCGTGGGCCAAAGCGATGGTCGTGGACGCAGCGACGCTCCAGCCCGTGCCCGCCGGCGAGCGCGGGCTGCTGCGTCACTTCGACCTTGCCAACGTCGAAAGCGTTTCGGCCATCCAGACGCTCGATGTCGGGCATACCATCGGCAACGGCCTGGAAGTGGTGGGGCGGGCGAGCATGGCCGAGAGTCGCGGCTGCAGCTCGCTGGTATCGATGCTGGAGGCAGGTCCATCGACGTGAAGAGCACCACGCACATTCCCGACTCCGAGTCCCGGCCGGCCGCGATGCCTTCGGCGGGATACGCGCGCGGCGCAGCGCCCGTCGGTGCCCCGGTCTCCACCGGCGCGGCGATGGAAGCTGCGATCCGCGAAGCCTCGCGGGCGCGTGCCCAGGTGCTCGACGACATGACCACGGCCGAGATCATCGAGATCCTGGCCGCCGCGGCCGATGCCTGGCGCCAGCCGCATTACGTGCCGCGCACGCGTCTGCTCTCGCTGCTCGCTCGTGACCTGCGCATGCCGCTGGCGCTGCTCGAGAAAGGCGTCGACGCGATCTTCGCCGCCGTCAACCAGGCCGACCTGCACCGCATGGTCGCGAACGAGGCCGAAAATCCTTCGGCCATGGACGGCCCCGTCGAGTTCGGCAACGGCCGCATGGCCAGGCTGCTCGGCCCGCGCGTCATCTTCCACTCGCTGGCCGGAAACGTGCCTGGCCTGTCGGTTCCGCCCATCGTCTCGGCGCTGCTGGCGCGCTCGATCTGCATCGTTCGCGACAGCGACCGCCAGCCGCATCTGACCGCGGCGTTTCTTTCGACGCTCGCCGACTTCTCGCGCGACCTGGCGACGATGGTCATCCCCGCCTCCTGGCGCGCCGGCGACATGGGAATGGAGAAGCTGATCTTCGAGCAGGCCCAGCGCGTGGAGCTGACCGGCTCCGATACGACCATCGCATCGATGGTCTCGCGCCACCCTCGCCGTCCCATCGTCACGCGCGGTGCGCGTGTCAGCGTCGGGGTCATCCCGCGCCAGTCCGACACCGATCAGTGGAAGGACGGCTTCGCCACCGACATCGTCATGTACGAGGGCATGGGCTGCCTGACCCCGCACGTGATCTTCGTCGAAGGCGACGAGAAGCGTGCCAAACGCCTGACGCGCCTGCTCGGCATCGCGCTCTCCCGCTACGAGGCGCTGTACCCGCGCATGCCGCGCGAGCTGTCGCTGGAGACGCGGCGGCGAAGCTTCCTGGACGCGGCCGAGATGATGGCCGCGCGCGACCCCGAGGCCATTCTCCAGCGCGGCCGCGGCGATGCCTTCGTCGTCCACTATCATCGGGACGCACCGCTGATGATCGGGCCGGGCCTGCGCTGCGTCGTGGTCACTTCGGTCGGTGATCGCGGCGAGCTCCTGGATCGCCTGCGCCGCAGCCATGCGCCGCTTGCCGCCGTTGGCCTGGGTCTGGAAACGGATCATCCGGCGTATCCCGATCTCGCCTGCACCCTCGAGGGAATCGGCGCGACGCTGGTCTGCGCTCCCGGCCAGATGCAGTCGCCGCCGATCCAGTGGGCGCAGGACGGTCACAAGCGCCTCGCCGACCTCCTCGAATGGCGTCCCGGCGAATAGAAAAGACAGGTACCATTCCCGGGTGTCCAGACCGCGAATCCCGCTGACTCCAGGCGAGCAGCTCTCCGCCTTCCTGCGCCACGTCGCGCAGACTTCCGATTCTCCGCTCGGCATCGTCATCGAACGCGCCCGCGGCTGCACGCTGCACGCCGCCGGCGGACGCGAGTTCCTGGACCTGCTGGCCGGCATCGGCGTTGCAGCCCTCGGTCACGGCAACGCTCGCGTGCTCGAGGCCATCGAAGCGCAGGCGCGAAAGCATCTGCACGTCATGGTCTACGGCGAGATGGTGCAGGAGCCGCAGGCTGCGCTCGCCAAACGCCTGACCGGCCTGCTGCCGCGTTCGCTCGATTGCGTCTATTTCACCAGCTCCGGCACCGAGGCCGTCGAGGGTGCGCTCAAGCTCGCTCGCAAGGCCACCGGCCGCACGCGCCTCCTTTCGTTCCACGGCGGCTTTCACGGCGACACGTTCGGCTCGCTGACGATGGGCGGCAACGCACTCTACAAGACCCCGTTCGAGCCGCTTCTCGGCGACTGCGCGCAGATCGACTTCAACGACTTCCAGGCGCTGCAGTGGGTCGACGAGAAGATCGCCGGAGTGCTGGTCGAGCCGGTCCAGGCCGAAGCGGGTGTGGTCCTTCCGCAGCGCGGATACCTGGCCGCGATGCGGGCGCGCTGCAGCGAAGTCGGCGCGCTGCTGATCTACGACGAGGTCATCACGGGCATGGGCCGCACAGGCCGCATGTTCGCGTTCGAGCACCACGGCGACGAGGCCGTACCGGATATTCTCGTGCTGGCCAAGGCACTGGGCGGCGGGATGCCGCTGGGCGCGTTCGTTTCGTCACGACAACACATGTCCTCGCTGGCCCACGATCCGCCGCTCTCGCACGTGACGACATTCGGCGGCCATCCGGTAAGCTGCGCCGCCGGCCTTGCTGCGCTCGACGTGATCGTCGAAGAGAACCTGCCGGCGCGCGCAGCACATCTCGGCGCATACTTCGCCGAGCGCCTGCGTACGCGGCTGCTGCCGCCTCACGTCGTCGAGATCCGCGTGGCGGGGCTGCTGATCGGCATCGAGATGGCCAGCGCCGAGCTTGCCGCGGATTTCACGCGCCAGTGCCGCAGCGAAGGACTGCTGCTGGGCTGGACGCTGCACGACGACCGCGTCGTGCGCCTGGCGCCGCCGCTGGTGATCAGCGAGGCGGAGCTCGACGATGCTTCGCTGCGGATGGAAAGGGCAATGGTCCGGGCGGCGACCTGACGCTGGACTCAACGCCGACACTGGAGCCAGGTTGCCAAGTGCGCCAGCCTTCACGCCTCTGGGAATCGATCCGGATCGGCATCGCAGCGTTGCTGGTGTGCTCGGCGAGTTCGATGATCGCGGACGCTTCCGGTCTCTGCGCCGTCGACGGCGAAGACGCCGTCCATCTGCGAAAGGTCTGGACGGCGATTTCTTACTCCTGCGATTGCGACAGCTTCTCGAGCACCGACGAGTACAGGCGTTGCGTGCGCAGCGCCATTGATGCGAACGTGGACGCCGGCTACTTTCCCGCGCGTTGCATACGTGACGCTCGACGTTACGCACAAAAATCCACGTGCGGCCGGGGTGGCGTAGTGTGCTGCATGGTCGGGCGAGACGGTCGCACCCTCCATCGTATTTCTCATCGCCCTTGCCGCGACACCGACCAGTACACGGCTTGCGAAAGCGTCTGGCCGACAGCTCGCCAGGGCTGCAGCGATCAGGGTTGCGTTCCGGAACAGCCGTGCGGTAACGGCGTCGTCGAGTTCGGGGAGGAATGCGATCCGCCCGGCGGAACCTGCCAGGTGACGTGCGACCGCAACCGGTGCGATCCGCCTGCTCCTGAAGGATGCGGAAATGGACGCATCGAAGGTGCCGAATCCTGCGACCCGCCCGACTTCACATCATGCCGCTGGGATTGTCAGTCGATGCGTTGCGAACCTCCTGCACCAGAGGAGATGGAACTCGCGTGCTCGCCTTCGCCTGGCGTACTACTGGCCGGGAACGCCAGCGGCTACCTGGTGTCGTGGGCGATGGCAGGGCGTGTCGTTCGACGCTTCGACGCTGGCGGTCGGCCCCTCGACCCTGTTCCCTTACGGGTAACCGATCCGATGTCTTGCGATACTTACGGCTATTACTTCTCGCTCGCATCGGCAGGAACCGACTTCTACATGGCCTGGTACGCCACTACCGGATGGGAGTCTTTCATCTACGGGCATGGCATCGCGGGCACTGGCGGATTGGGTCCGTTCTTTACGCATGCCACGGGGCAAGACTACGGCCAGTGTCGAAGTACCGTGTACGGTCCGGTGAGGGCCGTTCCCGTGCGCCAATCCGTGTATCACGTCCAGTGGTATGCCGGGGACGGCTGCTGGGGGACGCCGTGGTTCGAGAGGATCGACTCGGCTGCGGCATGGCTGGACGGTGCAGAGCAGGATTCGCGAACGTGGTACCCGCCGCCCCTGGATTCCGGTTTCGATGGTGCTGACGAAGACGCGTTTGCGGCCTGGTTCTACAGCCAGACGTCCATCGCCGGCCGATGGGCCATTGGCGGTCAGAACGTGGCGGTAAGCACGAGAACACCCTCGAGCGTGGGAAGTGCGCCGAGCGTCGCGGCCGCTAACGGAAGCGTCGTGGTCGTATGGTCCCAGGAGCACACGGTCGCCGGCGTCGATACCCAGATCCGCGCAACTCGGGTAACGCGCGACCTCGGCAGGCTGGAACCGGACGGCGGCATGTTGGTGGCGAACGTGCCTTCCGGTATCACGAGTTCGCCGGTCGCGACCTTCGACGGCTCACGCTGGCTGGCCGCATGGACCGAATTGGCAGCAGCGACACAGACGAACGATCTTCGAGTGGTCTCGATCGGGACGGATGGCACACTCGGAAGCCCCGTGGTGATCGCCGAGGACGTTGCAGCCGGTTCGATGAGGATTGCTTCGACGCGGGATGGCCGCGCTCTCGTCGCGTTCGCTCGGCGCCACGACGACCTTTACGGCATTCGCTCCATGCTCGTGGACCCATCCATCGTGCCTTGAAGGCCTCCGACGCGCGGCCCGCAGACAGATCGACCCTCACATTTGGAGCGCATAGGGACCACGCGCCTGCGCGGCACCGGGACATTTGGCCGAAACGGGCGCAAGCCCCGCATCGCAGGCTATCGGTCACGGAGCGGGGCTGCGCCGGGCATCACACCGACGGCGGCGCCGAGTGCTGCAGCAGATACTCGGTGATGAACTGGTCGATGTCGCCGTCGAGCACGGCGTCGGTGTTGCCGACCTCGACGCCGGTTCGCAGGTCTTTGACCAGTCGATAGGGCGCGAGCACGTACGATCGGATCTGGCTGCCGAATGCCACGTCGACCTTTTGCGTGCCGAGCTCGGCCAGCCTCTGCTCCTGCTTGACGCGCTCCATTTCGTAGAGCCGGGCCTTCAGGATCTTCATCGCCAGCGCCTTGTTCTTGTGCTGACTGCGCTCGTTCTGGCAGCTGACGACGATGCCGGTAGGGAGGTGCGTCAGGCGCACCGCCGAGTCCGTCTTGTTGACGTGCTGGCCGCCGGCGCCGCCGGCGCGGAACGTGTCGATGCGGAGATCCTCGTCCTTGATGTCCACTTCGATGGTGTCGTCGAGCTCGGGCCACACCATCACCGATGCGAACGACGTGTGGCGCCGGCCCGCGTTGTCGAACGGCGAGATGCGAACCAGACGGTGAATGCCCGCCTCCGCGCGCATGTAGCCGTAGGCGTACTCGCCCTCGATCTGGATCGTCGCCGACTTGATGCCGGCGCCCTCGCCGGCCTGCTCGTCGAGCAGGTTGGGCTTGAAACCGCGCCGTTCGGCCCAGCGCAGATACATGCGCAGCAGCATCTCGGCCCAGTCCTGGCTCTCGGTGCCGCCCGCTCCCGGGCGAATCTCGACGATCGCGTTGGTCAGGTCGTACTCGCCCGAGAGCATCTGCTGCAGCTCGATCTGCGAGACCTGGCTCTCGGCCTCGGGAAGCTGGCGGTCGAGCTCGCGATTGGCGTCGTCGTCGCCTTCGTCGGCCATCTCCATGTAGAGCGAGACGTCGGCGACCGACCGCTCGAGCTTTCGGAAGTGCTCTATTCTGGTTTGCAGGTTGGCGCGCTCGCGAAGGACCGAGCCTGCGTCCTCGCGATTGTTCCAGAGCGAGGGGTCCTGGCTGCGCTGGTCGACCTCTTCGAAGCGCTTCTGAAGTCTGTCTACGTCAAAGCCTCCGCGCGAGCAGGGCAAGACGTCCCTGCAAGGCGGTCACACGCTCCCGGATCTCGGGTTCTACACGGGCCATCCGCGCAAGATTCCACGGGAGTGGCGGCGGATCAATGCGGGTGATCGTGCGGCACGCGGATCGATGCGGGTGATCCGCGCGGCACGCGGATCAATGCGGGTGATCGGTGCGGCACGCGGCTTGATGGAGTGATCCGGGCGCTATGCGGATGAATGCGCGGCCGCCCCGATGACGAGCATCCGTCGAAGAGCCGCCTTCTGTGCAGGTCACGTGGGACAATCCAGGGCGCTCTCGTCGAGAAGGCCGACGGCGATGCGCAGCATCAACAGGGCGTCGCTGGCCTGAAGGGTGCCGTTGCCGCTGACGTCGCAGATGGCGAGCAGGCAATTCAGCGAACCGACGGCAGCTCGCAGTATGAAGAGCGCATCGGTGGCGGTGAATTGGCCGTCGTCGTTGGGATCGCCGCAGGACGTGCCGGGAAGCGTCGTCGGTGGAGTGTCGCCGCAGTCGACGGTGACCGTGCCGGCCGGCAGCGGCATGATGTCGTTGCCGTCCTTGTCCTTGGCGAAGAAGACCTCGACGCTGAAATCGCCGGCCGCGGGCAAGTCGTTCTCTGGCGCCGCGAAGTTGCAGGTTGCAAGCTCCAGGACTTCTGCCGACCCCGTCGCAGCGCCGTGCTGCCGGCGCCGAACCTCGTTGCGACTCGCGCGAGCGTTCCCTTGCGCATCGGCTGCCGCCGACGTCTTCGAGACGGGTGACGCAGGCGCGGTATCGGCTGCGTCCGTCTCGATCAGGGCCGGACCGAGCACGGTCGTGGTCGTCGACGTCGATGTCGTCGAGCTCGTCGTGCTGCTGCTCGTGGAAGTGGTGGAGCTCGAGGTAGAGCCCAGGAGGCGGTCGTCGAAGAATGCGGAGATGAACTTCTGCTTCTCCTCGAAGACGTCGAAGAACGACGTGAAGCCGAAGTTGCCCGAGCTCGTGCACTGGACATCCTGGTTCAGGCCAATGAATCGTCCCACGGCGTTCTCGTAGTGGACTCCGACGTCGACGGACCGAATCGACCGCTGCCTCTGCACGCCGAACCTGACGGTGCAGATCCGGTCGCCGGCAGGAAGCGACGTGCTGGTGGAACCGGCGGCGCCGCCGGCTGCGTCGCTGGCGTCGGCGGGACGCCCGACCGTCGTGACGTGCTTCTGCTGGGTGCCGTCCGAAGAGGACACGGAGACGACTGCAATGGAGACGAGAGTGACCAAGGTCAGCGCGGCGACATTCATGCTCGAACCTCCTCCCGGTGAGCCAGGGACGGAGGCTAACGGCGCGCCCGCCAACAGACAAGGCGCGCTGCGGCATGCGCTCTAGCTGCGCGCCGCACCACCCGCGCGAACCCTCAGCACGACCAGGAGGCCGCCCACGGCCATGCACCCGTAGAGAAAGACGTCGCCGAACTCTCGATAGAATGACCAGTTGCGGCGCGTCAGCAGCGTCTCGACCATCACATCCGGCTCGAACAGGAACGTCGTCGGGCCGATGTGCCCCTGCGCGGTGATGAAGGCCGAGATGCCGGTATTGGTCGCGCGCACCATCGGCATGCGGTTCTCGACGGCCCGCAGCGCCGCCATCGCAAGATGCTGATCGGGCGCGGCAGTGTCGCCGTACCACGCGTCGTTGCTGATGTTGACCAGGAAGTCGATGCCCCTGGCGGCGAATCGCCGCGTCAGGGAAGGGAAGATGCCCTCGTAGCAGATGAGCGTGCTGAACCGCGCCTCACGCGCGGCGTCGACCTCACGCGCGGCGTCGACCTCGCGCACGGCGTCTTCTTCGCGCCTGGCGTCGACCTCGCGCGTCGCGTCTTCTTCGCGCGTCGCGGCTTCTTCGCGGGCGGCGTCTTGTTCGCGCGCGGCGTCGTTCTGCTCCTGTGGCCGCGTGGCCAGCGGCGACAACCGTGCCGATTCGAAGACGGTGTACTCGGTGCCGCGGCCGAACTCACCGATGGCCTGCACGGCGATCTCGACCCAGCCGAAAAGACCTTGCAGCGGGACGTACTCCCCGAACGGAACCAGCTGCATCTTGTCGTAGGGGCCCTGTACCGAGCCGTCCGCGCGCACGAGCCAGGCCTGGTTGTAGGGCGTGGGGCGATCATCGGGGCCTAGCGCCAGGCCGGGAGCGCCGATGAGCATGTCCAGGCCGCGCCGGCGTGCCAGCTCGGCCACCTGCACCGTGCGCTCGTCGAGGCTGAAGTAGAACGGCAATGCTGCCTCGGGCCAGATGACGAGGCGCGCACCCTGATCGGCGGCCTGCGCGGACAGTTCGAGATAGCGCGCGAGAATCTCGTTCTGGTACTGTACGTCCCACTTCTGGCTCTGCGCGACGTTGCCCTGCACCACGCCCACGCGCAGCGCGCCGTCGTACGGCTGAGCATCCAGCATGCGCACGCGAGCCGCGCCGTACGCGAACAGGATCGCCGGCGCCAGCATCGCCACCAGGATCAGCGCCCACGCCGGCGCGGCAGCCGAGAAAGTGGTCAGGAGTTGCCGCGAGATGCGCCGCCGCCAGCGGATCCACAGCTCGGCCAGCGCGACGTTGGTCAGCACGATGGCGGCCGAGATTCCATAGACGCTGGTCCACTCGGCGATCTGGATCATCGGCACGTAGTCGACCTGCGAATAGCCGAGCGAGTTCCATGGAAACGCCGCGATGAAGAAGGTCCGCGCCCACTCGGCGATCACCCACACCACGGGTGCCGCGACCAGGCGGCTGATCCCCGCCGTCGCCAGCCATTGCAGCCCTGCGGTGAAGAAGGTGAACGAGTACGCGGCAACCGCCGCGAGCAGCACCCAGACGCCATCGGCGAGCAACGGCGTGATGCGCGTGAAGTTGCTGATGGTGTCGGAGATCCAGTAGAGCGTGCACAGGTAGAAGACGAAGCCGGCCAGCCAGCCGTAGGCTGCCGCGGCACGCACGGACTGGCTGCGGATCGTCACCAGCAGCGGCACCAGGGCCACCCATGCAGCCCAGCCCTGCCAGATGCGCGGAAACGCGCATGCGAGCAGCAAGCCGCTGATGACGGCCAGAAGCATCTTGCGTGCACGAGTGGGGACAGTCATGACGTCGGAATCGCCGCTACCGCCCTTTGCGACGGCGGCGGCGGACATGCGGCCGGCACCTTGCCGCCGCCGACGGCAAAACCCAACCAGTGACGGTCAATTCGCGCAGGGAATTCCGCGCTCGTGCAGGGCACCTGCCAGGCGTGCCTCTTCGGCACGCATCACGCGCGCATCGTCTTCTTGCTCGTGGTCGAAGCCGAGCAGATGCAAGAGGCCGTGCAGGAGGAGACGCGACAGCTCTTCCTCGTCGGTCCAGCCGCCGTCGCGCGCCTGCGCGCGCAGCGTCTCGACGGAGATGACGACGTCGCCGAGCATGCCGCTCTCCAGCGGAGGCTCCTCCCCTTCGAGCTGCGAGAAGGAGAGAACGTCGGTGGCCTTGTCGTTGCCGCGCCACTGCGAGTTCAGCCCGCGAATGCGCTCGTCGTCCACCAGCACGACGGCCAGCTCGCAGTCGCTGCGCTCGAGCAGCGCAAGGAGCGCCTCGGCCGCGCGCTCGGCTGCGGCCGCGAGAGTCTCGTCTCCGGCCTCGTCGAGGATCTCTGCGGGCACGACAGGTCAGCGCCGCTGCGGGCGCGAGGGCTTGGAGTCTTCGTAGGCGGTGATGATGCGTTTGACCAGCGGATGGCGCACGACGTCGCGGTCGTCGAACTCGATGAAGGAGATCTCGTCGATGTTGCTGAGCACCTGCCAGGCATCGCGCAGGCCCGATCCCTGTCCGACGGGGAGATCGATCTGGGTCACGTCGCCGGTGACCACGGCCTTGGACTCGAAGCCCAGTCGCGTCAGGAACATCTTCATCTGCTCGCGCGTCGTGTTCTGCGCCTCGTCCAGGATGACGAATGCACTGTTGAGCGTTCGGCCGCGCATGAAGGCCAGCGGCGCGACTTCGATGGTCCCGCGGTCGAGCATGGTCTGGGCCTTCTCGAGGCTGACCATGTCGTGGAGCGCGTCGTAGAGCGGGCGCAGATACGGGTTCACCTTTTCGGCGAGATCGCCGGGCAGGAAGCCAAGCTTCTCGCCGGCCTCGACGGCAGGGCGCGTCAGGATGATTCGCGAGAACTTGCCGCGAAACAAATCGGCCACCGCCATCGCCATCGCCAGGTAGGTCTTGCCGGTGCCGGCGGGACCGATGGCGAAGGTCAGGTCGTGCTTGCGGATCGCCTCGACGTAGCGGCGCTGATTGACCGTCTTGGGAACGATCTCCTTGCCGCGCGCCGAGACAAAGACCGCGTCGCGGTAGACCTCTTCCAGTGTAGCCGTGCGCGAGGAGCCAAGAATCTCGATGGCGCGCTGCACGTCGGAGAGACCGATGGGATGGCCGCGCGAGAGCATGTCGTAGAGCTCGCGCAGCACGCGGCCGCCGAGCTCGACCTCGTGCTCCTCGCCTTCGATGCGCACGCCGCGGTCGGTCATCGAAACGCCCACTTTCAGCGCAGTCTCGATGGCACGCACGTTCTCGTCGTGGCTGCCGAACAGCTCGTGGAGACGGCGCGGGTCGCCGAACTCGAGGCTAGAGGAGGATTTCGTTGGCCTTCTCCAGCAGCGCCGGAATGCCCGCGGGATTCTTGCCGCCGGCCTGCGCGAAGTCGGGCTTGCCGCCGCCGCGGCCTTCGACCAGAGGGGCGAGCTGCTTGATGATGTCGCCGGCATCGTATCGCCTGGTCTGATCCGGAGAGACGGCGACCAGCAAGGAGACGCTGCCGTCGCTGGCTCCGGTCAGCACCACGACGCTGGCTCCGAGCTTCTCGCGCAGCCGATCCGAGATCGAGCGCAGCGCCTTGCCGTCGACGTCGTCGATGCGCGCCACCACCGCCGAGGCATAGCCGTCGGCGATCTTGCGCGCCGAGCCGGCCAGCTCGGCGACGACGTCGCGCGAGGTGCCCTGCGCGGCGCGCGCCAGCTTCTTTTCCAGTTCGCGCTGCTCGGCCAGCAGCTTCTCGATACGGCCGATGGCGTCTTCCTCGCGAATGCGCAGCGTGCGCGCGATCTCCTTGAGGATGTCGTCGCGGCGCTTGACCAGGTTGAACGCCTCGCCGCCAGTGGTCGCTTCCAGGCGGCGCACACCCGCGGCAACGCCGCTCTCGGCCGTGACGCGCAGCAGTCCGATGTCGCCGGTACGCGAGACGTGCGTGCCGCCGCACAGCTCGACCGAGTAGTCGCCCATCTTGACCACGCGCACCACGTCGCCGTACTTCTCGCCGAAGAATGCCAGCGCGCCGGCCTTGACGGCGTCGTCGTAGGACATCTCGGTCTCGTAGACTTCGAGGTTGGAACGGATCGCGGCGTTGGCCTCGCTCTCGATGTCGGCGAGCTTCTCGTCGGAGACCGGCCCGGAATGGTTGAAGTCGAAACGGAAGCGCGTGGCCTCCACCAGCGAGCCCTGCTGGTGCACCGCGTGCCCGAGATGATGGCGAAGCGCCGCGTGCAGCAGGTGCGTGGCCGAGTGGTTCAGCCGCACGGCCTGACGCCGCTCAGCATCGATGGTCAGCTGCGCCTCGTCGCCGACCGCGATGCGGCCGCGTTCGACACGGACAAGATGGACGGTCACGTCCGCCGCCGGCTTTTGCGTATCGAGGACGCGGGCAACGGAGCCGTCGCGCGTCTCGATCGTGCCCATGTCGCCGATTTGTCCGCCGGACTCGCCGTAGAATGGAGTCAGCGCAGCGGTGAGCTCGCCTTCCTCGCCCTGCGCGAGCGATCCGACGAGCTGGCCGCCGCGTGCCAGCCCCGTCACTTTCGATTCGGCGGTGTCGACGAAGGGACCGGCGAACCTGACGCCGCCGCGGTCGCGCGCTGCCGCCACCAGCAGCGTGTAATCGCGCGGGCCGCCCTTGGCCGCCTGCGCGCCGCGCGCACGCTCGCGCTGCTGCTCGAGCGCCGCTTCGAACCCTTCGCGGTCCACCGCCACGCCGCGCGAGCGCAGGATGTCCTCGGTCATGTCGAGCGGGAAGCCGTAGGTGTCGTAGAGCCGGAAGGCGACGTCGCCCGCAAGACTGGTGGTCGACCCGAGGCGTCCGACTTCGCTCTCCAGATGCACGAGCCCGCGATCCAGGGTCACGGCGAAGCGCTCCTCTTCGTCGCGCACGGTGTCGAGGATCTTCTTGCGCCCTTCGAGGAGCTCGCGATAGGCATCGCCCATCGTCTCGACCACCGCATCGCAGATCTTGTAGAGGAAGGCGTCGGGCAGCCCGAGGTTCTTGCCGTGGCGCGCGGCGCGGCGAAGCAGCCGGCGCAGGACGTACCCGCGGCCCTCGTTGGACGGCTCGATGCCGTCGACGATCATGAACGATACCGCGCGGCTGTGGTCGGCGAGGACACGGAACGAAATGTCGCGGTCGGCGTCGTCGCCGTAGCGTTTGCCCGACAGCTCCTCGGCGCGCGTGATGAGCGTGCGGAGAAGCGAGCCGTCGTAGTTGCCCGCCACGCCTTCCAGAACGGCCGCGACGCGCTCCAGGCCCATGCCGGTGTCGACGTGCTTGGCGGGAAGCTCATGCAGCGTTCCGCTGTCGTCGCGCGAGTACTGGATGAAGACGAGGTTCCAGAGCTCCAGGAAGCGTGCGCATCCGACGTTGACGTCGCAGACGTGACCGGCCACGTGCTGCATGTCGCAGGACCCGGGGCCGCGGTCGATGTGGATTTCCGAGCAGGGGCCGCATGGGCCCGTGTCGCCCATCTCCCAGAAGTTGTCCTTCTCGTCGAAGCGGCGCACGCGGTCGTGGCCGATGTCGGTGACGGTCTTCCACAGCTCTTCGGCCTCGTCGTCGGTGCGGTAGACGGTGGCGTAGAGCTTTTCCTTGGGCAGGCCCCAGACTCCGGTCAGGAGCTCCCACGCCCACTCGATGGCCTGGCGCTTGTAATAGTCGCCGAACGACCAGTTGCCGAGCATCTCGAAGAGCGTGTGGTGGTAGGTGTCGCGACCGACGTCCTCGAGATCGTTGTGCTTGCCGGAGATGCGCAGGCACTTTTGCGAGTCGGCGATACGCGGCGAGGGCGCTTTGGTGTTGCCGAGAAAGACGTCCTTGAACTGGACCATGCCCGCGTTGGTGAACATGAGCGTGGGATCGCCCTGCGGCACGATCGGTGCGCTGGGAACGATCAGATGGTTCTTGGACTCGAAGAACTCGAGAAAGCTTTTGCGGACTTGTGCGCCCTTCACAGACGCTGGGCAATACTAGGAAACGGCCAGCAAGTCACGTACGAGCCCGGACGGGTAGCCGCGCGCCGTCATGATGCGAAAGAGTCGTGCGCGATGTTCCTCTGCCAGCGTGTCGAGCCGCGCACGATCCTCCTGCGTCAGACCGCGTGCTCGCGAGGGCGTCACGCTGCCGAAGTGACGTGCCAGCAACCCCGCAAGCAGGGTCTCGGCGTCGCGGCGTTCCTCGTGCTCACCGATGGTTTCGGCGATGACCTCGGCCGCCAGAGGCGCCGCGATGCCACGTGACATGAGCTCGGCTGCCAGGCGATGGCGCCCGTGTCCGCCGCGCTCGAAGCGGTTGCGCGCGTAGCGGCGCGCCCACGCCGCATCGTCGATCATGCCGAGCTCGCGCAGACGCGCGATCGCCGCGTCGGTGTCGGCGCTGCTCCACATCGCATCGAGCTTCTGTCGAAGCCCGGCCTCCGGGTAGGAGCGGCGCGCGAGCAGGATCAGTCCCGCTTCGAGCGCCGTCGTCGCCGCCGCCGGGGACATCGGACGTGGGCGCGAGGCGCGGCCTTTGGCAGGCCGCGCCCCACGCTCGTTCCCGCTCCGGGGGGCCGTGCTCTTCTGCCTACTTCGCACCGGAGGCTTTGGCGGCCTTGGCCTTTTTGCCGTCGCCGTCGTCGGCGACCTTGTCGCCGGCGCCGCCTTCGACCACGGTCAGGTGAGGTCCGGTGGCGGGAAGCCCGCACGCCTCGCGCACCTTGGCCTCGATCTGGTTGCTGATGTCGCGATGCTCGCGCAGGAAGTCGCACGCGTTGTCGCGTCCCTGGCCGATGCGTTCGCCGTTGTAGGAGTACCAGGAGCCGCTCTTCTCGACCACGCCCATCTCGGAGCCGAGGTCGATGATCTCGCCTTCCTTGTTGATGCCGACGCCGTAGAGGATGTCGAACTCGGCCTCGCGGAACGGCGGCGCCACCTTGTTCTTGACCACGCGCACGCGCGTATGGCTGCCCACGACCTGATCGCCCTGCTTGAGCGAGGCCGTGCGGCGGATGTCCAGGCGCACCGACGCGTAGAACTTCAGCGCGTTGCCGCCGGTGGTGGTCTCGGGGTTGCCGAACATCACGCCGATCTTCATGCGGATCTGGTTGATGAAGATGACGATGGTGTTCGAGCGCGAGATGGTGCCCGTCAGCTTGCGCAGCGCCTGCGACATCAGACGCGCCTGAAGGCCCATCTGCGGCTCGCCCATCTCGCCCTCGATCTCGGCCTTGGGCACCAGGGCGGCAACCGAGTCGATGACCAGCACGTCGATGGCGCCGCTTCGCACCAGCGTCTCGGTGATTTCCAGGGCCTGCTCGCCGTTGTCCGGCTGCGAGATCAGCAGCTCGCTGGTGCGCACGCCGAGCTTGCGGGCATAGTTCACGTCCAGTGCGTGCTCGGCATCGACGAAGGCTGCCGTGCCGCCCTTCTTCTGCGCCTGCGCGATCGCCTCCAGCGCCAGCGTGGTCTTGCCGGAGGATTCCGGCCCGTAGATCTCGATCACGCGGCCGCAGGGCAGGCCGCCCACGCCGAGCGCGACGTCCAGGCCGAGCGAGCCCGTGGGCACCACCTGGACGTCGGCCAGCTTGTCGTCTGCGCCCAGGCGCATGAGCGAGCCCTTGCCGAACTGCTTCTCGATCTGGCTGACCGCCAGCTCCAACGCTTTCTTCTTCTCTTCCATCGACATCTTCCTGGCCTCCTCGCCGGCCACGTCCAGCGACCGGTTTCTCCTTATCCGGCTCCCGCCGGTCCATCCTTGTTACCGGCCGCAGTGCGGCCGGATGGTTACCGGCCGCTGTGCGACCGGATGCTTGCCGGCCGTATTGCGACCGGATGTCCTCTTTCCTACTGCAGCCCGTTGGCGTCTGGGCGGTCCTTTGGCAGCTCGAAAGCTGCCAAGCTCTCGTACACCGATCCGCCAGGAGACAGGCGGCTTCGCACCAGCTCCACGCGATCGATGTGATCCTGTCCGAAGTCGTGCTCGCGCATGCGGTCCATCAGGTACGCCATCGGCGGCGTCTCGCGCGGCGATCCCCTGCGGGCGCGGCGCGGCGACGGCGTGCTGCGCACGCGGCCGATGGTCAGATGGGGCGTGAATCTGCGCGACTCGCGCGCAAAGCCCAAAGGCTCCAGTGCGTTGTCGACGCCGGCCGCCAGGCGCGAGAGCGCGCCCTCGTCGCGCAACGCCACCGCGATCACGCGCGGCTCGCTGGCCGGCGGCAGCGTCATCAGTCCGACGGCCGCGACGCGAAACGGCGCAACGTCGCGGAAAACGGGCTCGAGCGCGCGCAACAGCTCGCCGACGCGATCCGAAGCAACGTCGCCGAGAAACTTGAGCGTGACGTGCCAGCCTTCCGGCTGCGTCCAGCTGACGCGCCAGCGGCTCTGCTCGGCCGTGGTCTTGAGCTCCTGCAGCGTGCGAAGGACGCCCTCGGCGATGGCGTCGCCCAGGCGCACGGCCACGAAGCAGCGGAAAGTCTCGACCGCAACGTCGCTCATCCGATGCTCGCTCCCGCCGTGCCGGTTGGCGTGGCTGTCGTGCTGGCGCCGTCGCCGGCGCCGCTCGCCGAAGACGTACTGCCAGCCGCGGTGCCGCCGCCCGGTGTCCGCTCCGCGCGCGAGCTGAGCTCGGTCGGCTCCAGCGCCGGAAGGCCGAGCAGGTGCCGGCGGATCCAGTCGAGCGCGACCTGCGTCGTCAGGATCTTTACCCAGTCACGACTGCCCCAGAGCTGATAGACCTTGGCGTCGACTTCGTACTCGTTGCCGTCGGCGCGCCAGGCAAGAGCCATGGCCACGGTGCCCACCGGTTTGTCGGGCGTTCCGCCACCGGGGCCTGCGATGCCGGTGGTGGCCACGGCGATGTCGGCGCGGCAGCGCTGCGCTACACCGAGGGCCATCTCGGCAGCCGTTTGCGCGCTGACGGCGCCATGCTCCTGAAGCGTTTCCCTGCTCACACCGAGCAGGTGTTGTTTCAGACCGTTGCTATAGGCGACAAGCCCACCCTTGTAATAACCCGAGCTGCCGGCCACATCGGTCAGGCGGCTGCCGAGCAGGCCGCCGGTGCACGACTCCGCGGTCACCAGCGACTTGCCGGCCTTGGTCAGGAGACTGCCGACGACTTCTTCCATGGATGCGTCGCCCTCGGCGTAGATCGCCGAGCCGAGTCGCTCGCGCACCGTTGCCGCCAACTGCTCGACCGCGACACTGGCATGGTCCTGCTGGCCTGCGACGCTGACGCGCACCGAGATCTTCGGAAAGCTTGCGCGGAAGGCGAGGCGGCCCTGATCCGGCGGCACCGCGCCGCGCAGAGCCTCGTCGAGCGCGGATTCGGGCAGGCCGAATGTCTGGAACGTTCGCGAGACCACGACGCGGCCAGGCTCGGTGTGCCCGGCCAGCCATGGCAGCACGGAGGCTTCGAACATCGTCGTCATCTCGCGGGGAACGCCGGGCAGCACGATTCCGTGGACGATGCGTGCGGACGGATCGGCGTGCGCGCGCATTTGGATCCGGTACCCGGGAGCGGTGCCGGCCGGGTTGTCGATCACTTCCGCGCCGGCAGGAATCATCGCCTGGCGCAGGTTGTTCTCGGGCATGGCGCGGCCGCGGATCCGGAACATCTCCCGGATGCGATCGGCCTGGCGCTCGTCCATCTGCAGGTCCACGCCGGCCACGCGTGCGACGGTCTCACTGGTCAGATCATCGCTGGTCGGTCCGAGCCCTCCGGTGGAGAGCACGACATCGGCTCGCGAAATGGCCGCCCGCCAGGCCCAGGCGATCCGTTCGACGTCATCGCTGACCGCCAGGATCGCCACGACGTCGATGCCGAGGCTGCCGAGCCTATCGGCGATATACGACGAGTTGGTATCCACCGTCCGCCCGCCGACGATCTCGTCGCCGGTAGAGAGGATGGCTGCGGTGCGGATGACGTCGCTCATTGGCTTTCGCTTTTTTTACGCCTGATGCGCCGGGATTTCCAGTCCTGTGAGGCGTTCTGCACTCATCTCATCACAGAAATGACATATCGGGTGCCAGCGACATGGCGCGCAGCCACCTCCGATCGCACAGGACGGGCGCGCCGGGCGCGGCGTCGCAGCGGTTTTTGGGTACGAACGGCGGGTGCGCCGGCTGCGGCGCGCTCATCCTCCGATGGGGAATCCGAGGACCAGCGTGACGCGCACGGCCAGGTTCGCATAGAGGCCGGCCATCACGTCATCGAGGACGATTCCGTAGCCGCCAGCAAGGCGCTCGAGCTGGCGTGCCGGAGGCGGCTTCAAAATGTCGAAGACGCGAAACCACAGGAATGCCGCCAGCAGGCTTCCCCATCCGATGGGAAGGAAAGCCATCGTGACCAGGTAGCCGACGATCTCGTCGCAGACCACGGCGCCGGGATCCTTGACCCCGATACTGTGGCTGTACTCGTCGGCCGCCCATATCGCGCACGTGATGAGCAGTCCGAGGACCAGGATCTGCGCGAAGGGACTGGTGATGGCCGCGACCAGCGGCGCCAGCGGGATGGCCACGAGGGTGCCGGCCGTGCCCGGCGCGATCGGCGAATGGCCAGCGCCCAGGCCAGTGGCGATCAGGCGCGTGACGAGCCCGGCTTCGGGATGGAGGCTGGTGTCCGCCATGAACCGGCGCCCGTTCTCGATCAGGCGGGTGGACAAGTCAGGTCGATGTCGGCGCCTACGGCCTTGCGCAGGGCGCGAAGGGCATCCTGCGTGACGATGGCGCCGCTGGCGTCGGTGTCGCATGCGCACGGCGGGCATACCCGCGCACCGACCGCGCCGCGCAGGATCGCCAGCGCGTCGCTGGCCAGCGGCGGACTGGCACCCGTGACCGGAGCGCCGCACACGCAGGCCAGCTCGGGCCCGGCACGGAAGATCTCGCGGCTGTCGTCGGCGTTGTCGCCAGTCAGATCGCAGTCGCTGTCGAACAGGATCTCGTCGCCCGAAGAGTCGACGGCGGTGGCGAGGCTGCTGCAGCCGGCGGATTCGGTCATCTGCTCGGGGTCGCTGCCGACGGCGACACGGAAGACTTCGAGACTGCCGTCCTCGTTGTCACCGCCAAGGTCGCAGAAGCTGGAGAAGGCCACGACGGATCCGCCACTGGCGATCACCGGCTGGACGCTGGCGCACGTCGAGCTGCCGTCGTCGTCCGTCAGCTGCACGACGGCGCCGTCCTGGACCGCCGCGACGCGAAAGATCTCCGCGCTCGCGTCGGAGTTGTCGTTGCCTTCACCGTCGAAATCGCAGTCGGACTCGAAGGCGATGAAGCTGCCCGTACCGTCGATGGCCGGCGAGAGGCTCGAGCACGCGTCGTCGCCGGCCCGCGTGACCTGGGTGATGGCGGCGCCGCTGGTAGCGGTGAAGATCTCGATGGCGAAGTCGGGATTGGTGCCGGCCGGGTCGCAGTCGGACTCGTAGGCGTACAGGGTGCCGGCCGCGTTGCCGGAAGCCGAGATGCTGTCGCAGTCGGTTCCGTTGGTCAGCGGCGTGATGTTGCCGGCCTCGCTGACGCGGAAGATCTCGAAGCTTCCGTCGGTGTTGCCGGGATGGGTCGAGCAGTTGCTGTCGAAGGCGACGAAGGCGTTGCTGGCTGCCGCCGTGATCGTGGGCGCGAGGTTGTCGCACAGCGCCGAGGTGGTCTGCGTCAGCTGGCTGATGCCGCCGCCGCCCGACTTCCACAGGAAGATCTCGGTGTTCGCGTCGGCGTTGCTGCCGGCAAGATTGCAGCTGGACTCGAAGGCCACGCGCGTGCCGGTGTCGTTGACGACGGGAGAGGTGTTGGCGCAGCCCTGACTCTGGGTGATCTGGTCCAGGGCCTCGCCGTCAAGAAGGAAGATCTCGCGGTTGCCATCCGCGTTGTCGCCGGTCAGGTCGCAGGTCGACTCGAAGACGATCACGGCGGCGTCGCCGCTGGCGGCGGGAAGAAAGCTTCCGCAGT
>DASPNH010000077.1:0-11173 GCA_035626675.1 Binatia bacterium | reverse complement strand
GCCAGTTCCAGACGACCCCGGGACCAGTAGCGAGCTGTGGCCTGCCGCGCTTATCGAGCGAACCAAATCGAACCCGTAGATCCACCGCGACCACCAATCCATCATCGGTAGCATCGATATAGTCGAGGACTGCGTCCCCATTCAGATCCATAGTCGCAAACTTCGACCGATTGTCATCTCCGGGCCGATCGTTCATCCGTCCCTGTCGATGGGGATCTTCCGCGTCGCCGGACAGCGTGTGCTGAATTACGGGGACGGTACCGTTCGAGAAAAATGATTGCTCGGTCGTCCAGCCTGCTGCAGCGGTGCTAGATTCGCCGCGGTGCATTGTGGGCGAGTACTCAAACACGGCATCCGGCATCTCGACGCGATCATCTACGCTGTTCTCCATTCCGTTGGCCGTTAGTCCAACCGCTGTCAATTTTGCGATCCCGGACGGACACGGCCCGTTTCCGCAGCTGCCGTTCTCGATTTCGTATACAAACGAATACTGCCGCACTGTCCGCTCAGGTTGTTCCGGGCCAAGCCCGGCAACGTCGTTTAAGACGTGTGTGGTGATAGAGGAAAGAAGAGCACCACTTAGGTTCGCGTAACCGCCGGCATAGGAGATCGGGCGTACAGACGGATAGCCGTGGTAGGTTGTGTCCCAATGGAATTCGACGCGGTACTTGTCGGGCTGCCCCGTGGCAGTGCCTCCATATGCGATAGATTGCGGCAGACCAGCCGGTGTTGCGGCAGTACTACTGGTGTAGGTGTACTTAATCGTGTTGATATTGAAGTCTTGCGCTGACGTGAGCAGCCACTCCGATGTCCCTCCGAAGGTCGAGGTACCTCTCCCAAGCCTTCCATTCGCGGACCCGCCAAATGTATAGCTCGTCCCGTCGCGGTCGATTAGCCGCCAGAAATTGCTTCCGCTGCTATACCCGATTTGTAGAAATCCGGATTCGACCTTGGGTTTGAACCAATTCGAGGTGCCGATCCGTACTAGCTCAGTGCTTGATCCATTGAGGTCCAGAATGAAGTCGCCTGTGTCGTTGTATGATTGTGTTGCGACGTCGTATCGAGGAACTCCATCTTTTCTCGCGCGGCTAATTTTGGCGGTGGGAATCGACCAACCGTATCCGTATGGGCTCCTTCCGGCCATTGACGAATAGACAAGTCGCACAACGGGAGTCATCTTGTCGCGACCAGGTGGAACGACGATATCTATCGTGGTCCCGGCTACCCCTGTGAAAAGGTTCGCCTCCGCGGCTGAAGCAACGCTGGTAAACGCCGCCGAGCCGTCTCCGCTCGAGTTTCCAAGAGCAGAACCGTGATTGCCGAATGCTGCACTCGGGGCCTGCGCTTGAGCGAGGCTTGGGACGACAAGCAGGACCGCGACCATGAGAATGGTTTTGTGCATCGCTGGCATCTCCCCCTCAGCGGTGAGCAACAGGTGGCAGATCCATGATGGGCACGCTGGGACCTTCACTGCCGCCTGCTACGCGTTCACGCTCGATCTCTTGTGCTACTCGAGATGCCCGCTGCCGTAATGCGTCAACGCGTGCCCGCGTGTGGCGCAGCGGCATTGTCGCTGCATGTCTTATGATCGTTGGTGCCGTGGGGCGGTATGATACCGGCGGTTCGGGCGGGGGGAGATTGTACGGATTCGAACGAAGCGACCGTCGCGCTGACTCAGCAACTCCCGCCATGAGAAGAATCGCTGCGACAACGACCCAACAACGGGCGCGGCTTTTGTATCTCTTCGTCGCATCAAAACGTCCGTTCACAGACCGTCGGCTTTTTTTTTTCATGAAATAGCTCTCCTTACCCGCAGCGCGAGAAGATATTAGTCGCAAACCGTAGCGCAGGGTCCGAGGTTGGGATTCACCGCAACAAGCGGCGCCGGCGTGAACTGTGAGATCACCCCGTTCGTATCAGGGTTGGCGAATACGCACTTCCCTGCGTCACAGCCAAAAACACACTGCGAAGATAGAGTGCAGCTGACAGTGGGATGCTTGTCGCAATAGCCCGCACGCTGCACCGCGACGTCAAGGTACACTGAACCGTTCTGCTGAGTGCCGGTTGTATTCAGCATCGCAGCGCTTCCCACGCGCACCGAGTAATCTTGACTACCCAATGGCGAAAGTGCGCCTTCCAGGGCGACGCCTCCGCCATCAGCACCCGTTGCACTGATAAGTGCGCTGCCGCTCGCACCAGATTTCACGTCGACGCGGCAGCCCGTGATAAGAACTAATCCTCCGGACCCATTCTCGTTTGCATTCGTCGTGTCGTGCCCATCCACGTAAATTTTCGCAGCCTCCTCGAGCTCTGCTGTTGCGCCCGAGGTCACCAAGACCGTGCCACCATCCCCCCCAAGCTTCCGAGAGCTGGCATCAATGATGGTCGCTATCCCGATCGGCCCTTCCGACTCTGCGACGAACACCCCTCCATCGACCAGGCCGCCCGATAGATCGATTTTCTCTTCGACCCGAATTCCTGCGCAGCCGGCTGATATGGCAACGGCACCGCCGGCCGCCTCACCGCCGCCATTGTTGATCCCTCCGCGCAGATCGATCGGTCCACTGACTAGAACATTGTCCACCGCCGCCAACGTGATGTTGCCGCCATACCCAGTTAGAGATTTGCCATCGCCGACAATCTTTCCGCGTTGCGTAGTAGTTGCTGGGTCATTATCGATCACAATCGAGCCGCCGGAGGCGACTAGGATATTGCCGCCCCCGAACCAGCGACCGGTCACGCGTAGCTCTTCCGCAATCACAACATCCCCGCCAGCATCGATGTGAATTGCGCCACCGGCATTGATGTTCGTGTCGTCGCCGCCGTCCGTACCGTTGACGAAGATCGCCTTGCTTACGTTGACTGAGCCTCCGCTTGCGAGAAAGATGAAACCACCGTCCGTCGAGTTCGTCGTCCCCACAGCGCTGATGGCAGGATTATTGTTGCCGTTGAGAACAATGTCGCCGGTCGTATCTATTGCGATAAAGCTGTCACCGCCGGCATTGTCTGCGCTTAGCATGCCGGTAACCGTAAGATTACCGGTTAGTGAGATCTCCATCCCAACTTCGACAAAATCGTTCGGCACCGCTTCAATATGTCGGCCTTGTTCCACCGTTAGATCGTCGGCCAACAGGGCAAACGTTCCGTCGGCGACTCGAATGACCCCCGAAGACGTCAGGCGAACGTCAATACCGGAGCAGTCGATAACGGCGCCTGCGACCACCTCCTTGGTCGCCGAAACAAGGCAGGCAACGGTCGGAGACGCTGTCGAAGGACACAATGCCAAGGATGAGTTTGCGGCGTCGATGCACTTAGTAACCGAGGGAACAGCGTGCGCAACATTGACGCCGAACACGCCAAAGATAAGAAAGAACGCGGCCAACGCCTGAACTCGCAGAGGAGGGGAATCCGGCATAGAGCCCGCACCTCTGGACATCGCGCGTGTGCATGGATACGACCCACGACGGCCATGTACCCGGGTCCCGTTTATTTTTTGGGATTGCGATGGACCACTTGGAACTTGATGTTCCTTGTCGGAGTGCTCGTCGCGTACTTGGTATTCCGCGCCGCGTTCAAATCCGCTTCGGCGCGTCCGACCCCTCTGTCTCTTCTGCTGCGCTACGTCTTCGTCGTCTACGCATGCTCCCTCGGAGCGCAATGGTTCGCCTATGCGTTTGACGCTAGCACGACGCTCATCGCACCACCCGGCGAATCCGTCATGCGGTATTACTTCAACCCCTTGTCTGGCCCGAAAACGCTCTACGGCGCGGTTGTTATGCTGCCGCTGGCAATTGCTTTGGGTTTTGCCGGAGCGCGCATCGGCTTCATCGAAGCAACTGATCGAGCTACTCCCGCGTTGATGACGATCCTCGGCATTGCCAGGGTCGGATGCTTTCTGCAGGGATGTTGCTATGGTTTGCGGAGCGACACCTTCGGAGTTTCGTTCCCAGCCGGTTCTAGTGTGCATGGTGATCAGTTCCTTCAGGGCATGGTCGGCAGCGGTGATGCCGCGCTTCCGGTGCTGCCGGTGCAGGTCGCTTCGAGTCTTGCCTGCTTCTCTCTGGCCGTCTGGAGCTTTCGCGAAGTGACGCGGACAGAACGGTTCGTGTTTGTTCGCACCGTGTCCGCATATTCCGCTTTCCGATTCATCATCGAGTTCCTTCGTGCCGATCCCGCGCGCAATTCATGGGCGGCGCTCTCCACATCGCAGTGGATCGCCTTGGCCATCCTGTTGATGGCGACGTTAACCTATGGTCGTGCGAGATGGTCGAAGCGCAGCCCGTCTTCACCCTGACAAAGCGCTCCTCGGTCACTGATGATCAACGATCGCCAGTCCCGCAGTGTCGCCTTCTTGCTACCCCGAGCGAGGTGTTGCAAGACCCAAAATGAGACTGTCTCCTTTTTTATTGCGGTGCAGACACAACTCTGAGCGAAGATCGTGATGGGTCTGATTTTAGGTCGGTCTCCCCTTCCCTCGCGCTTTTTCGACAGATAGAAGAGCCGGGACCTGCCGCGGCAAAGTGATCTGACGCACCTACCGATGAGCGGGAGCACGAAGGACGAGCGACGAATCCTATGAGGATCACCTGTCTCTTTCAGCGAAAGGCCAATTCCGCGATCTATCTGCTGTGGTTCATTCCTTATGTTCTGATCTATCAGGTCACTAACCGGTTCCCGGTTTTTGAGCCGCGGGAGCTCCACTACACTGCTCTCGATGCAGCAATTCCTTTCCTGCCTGCTCTTCTGCCTATCTATCTGATGTATTTTCCGCTGTTTTGGTGGACGGCAGTTCGATCCGAGTCGGACGCTACCCTCACCCGGTTCGTGCTGGCCAGCCACCTTCAACTCTTTCTCTGCTGCATCGTTTTCGTGCTTTTTCCGGTCCGTATGCCTCAGGGCATGTTCTATGGCGCGTCCTCCCTGGGATGGGCAGACACGTTCTGGCGTTGGTTTGACGGCCCCAACAACTGCCTACCTAGTCTCCACGCGGCTAACGGCTTGTTATTCCTACAGTTCAATTGGAATCGACCACGACGCGCCCTTCACACCGCGGCGGCACTCGGCGTGGTGCTTTCAACGGTCTTCGTAAAGCAACACTACGTAGTCGACATCGTCGCGGGCGCCGGTGTCTATGCATTGGCAGCGCTCTTTCTGTCGCGTCTGGAAATCGCCCCGGCACGACCATCGTGGCTGGAGGGCCGTAAGAGTCAGACGCGGGCACCCGAGCACGGGGAACCGATGTCTGCATAGCCCGCCCATGCTGACCCGCGGCAACCTGCATCCAACGGTCTCGACCGGTCGAGAGCACCGTAGCCGTGCCGTTTGTTAAACAGTCCTTGGGCTAGTTCGAGTCCGTCGTAATGGGGTCCAACGAGACCTCAGCACCTGGCGTCTCTGTTAAACAGTCGCGACGTAGTCACCTCTAAAGCGGATGCTCCGCTTGGAGCTGAGGTACATCCGACTCTATTGCACGGCCAACGCGTCGTCATGGGTTACCACTTTGAACCGGGTTTCGCGTCGAGTGACACGAGTATCGCGCATGCCTGACCGAATGTTTGCCTCAGCGCCATGCGACGTGGCGCACGCCAGAGGTGACTGGTTGTCGGAGTGAGAGTCGTTCGAAAAAGACCTCGCGTTGAAGTCGGCATCGACCTGTGCAGCTTCTCGAACGGACGCGCGCAACCAATCGAGACTATCGTAGCGACATCGTTTCGGCCCGCTGAGCGTGGCGATGACGCGTAGCGGATAGCTCAGGGCACGACAACGAGGGGTATCCCTAGGGCTTTCATCCGATCGTCTATCTCTTGTCGTAGCTGAGGAGACCACCCGGGCCGCGCGACAAGCAACGTAAGGCTGTCGTACTGTTCGCGATACCTCTGAATCTGTCCCAGCATTCGATCGAGATCCCCAGCCTCAGGTTGGAATTTGATTTCGATTGCATGCCGCTCCGCGACCCGTCGACGCCCTATGGTGAAATCGACCCGCGTCCCGCCCACAGGGGTTTCCGTGTAGAGACTGACAGCTTCGACACAAGCTTCTAAAAAACCCAACAACAGTAGCTGCAGTTCTCGTTCAGAGGTTGCATTGTGGCTGCCAGCGAAGCTCTGGAGACGTTCGCGCAGGTGCGAATGCGAGATCCTCGGAATCGCAGTGTCGAGTTGCTTCGTTGTCGACCACTTACTAGCGAACAACGCCTCCAGGCGTCGCAATGCGTCCAGGTCGTCAGATGCGTCGAATACAAAGCCGGGCTGTTGCAGGTTCACGTCCAGGCCAAGCCAATCGTTGTGCTCGGCGACCTGTTTCTCCGTTACGATCGCAGTGCGGCCATCGATGATTGCGAACTGCAGCATAGCGCGCAGGAAACGTTCGACGGTATATGCGGAAACCGGATGCGGGCCTTCCACGTCGAATTTCTTTCCCCGATAGCGAACAAAAACGATCGACCGTGCGTCGCAGCCGACCGCGAACAGACGTAAGCGTCCGACCAACCCCACCTACCGCGACACCTGCCTGATCTGAAAAAATGGGAGCCAACGGAGGTTCCCATCGTGAAACGCAATCGTGTTCGTCGAGGCCGCGAGGAGATCGCGGAGATCTTGTCGTCCTTCGAGCGCAGTGGCCAGTCCGTCTTCGCTTTCGCAAAGAGTCAGGGCATCGCGGTCAGCTCGCTTCGCCTGTGGGCTCTGCGCAGTGGACGGCACAAGACCGTGCAGCGTCCGGCGCTGCTTCCGGTGACGATCCCTATCGGCCTGCCTTCGCCTGTAATTTTGGAAGTCGTGCTTCTCGGCGGCCGCGTGCTGCGCGTGCCGCAGGGCATAGCCGTCGCAGAGCTTGCGGCTCTTTGCGATGCGCTGGAGCGGCCGTGTTCGCGCTGACGCCGACGACGCGCGTGTACCTGGCCGCCGGCGCCACCGACATGCGCAAGTCTTTCAATTCGCTGGCGGCGATCGTCGCGAACACGCTCGGCCGTGATCCAACCAGCGGACACCTGTTCGCGTTCTGCAACCGCTGCCGCAACCGGCTCAAGATCTTGTACTGGGACGGCTCGGGCTTGTGGGTGTGCGCCAAGCGGCTGGAGAAGGGTACGTTTGCGTGGCCCAAGAGTGATGCGCGCAGCGTCGAGCTCTCGCGTGAGGAACTCGTGCTGCTTGTCTCCGGCTTGGACTTATCCACAACGCATCATCGGCGCTGGTATCGAATCGAAGCGGATCGAAATAGTGCGCACCGCGGGAATTGACGAAGTCGCGCCGACCAGTATGCTTGCAACACGATGGAGGCCGTGGAGCTTGCACGCAGGAATGCCGAACTCGAAGCGAGCAATGCAGCGCTTCGCCGCGCGATCCAGGAACTTGAGTCCCGAGTCGATGACGCGGTCATTCACTGCGCGAGTCTGAAAGCGGAGCGCGATCAGCTCCAGACCACCATTCGTCTGCTGAAAGCCGAGCGCGAGCGGCTGCTGCGCCGCCTGTTCTCTCCGCGCTCAGAAAAACTCGATCCCGCACAGATAGAGCTGTTCCGCGCTGAGCTTCTGGCCGAGGCCGACGCCGAGCTCGCTGCAGAGCTGGCAGCAAAAGAAGCAGCCCGTGCCAAGGACGATCACGAGCAGCGCGTGCCAGCCAAGAGCAATGGCCGCCGGCGCCTGCCATCGGAGCTTCGTCGCGAGCGGCGTGAATACACGTTGCCCGAGAGCGAGCGCATCTGTCCCTGCTGCAAGGTAGTCATGCAGCCGTTTGGCGAGGATGTCAGCGAGCAGATCGAGTACGTGCCGGCCAACCTGTTCGTCATCGAAAACGCTCGTATCAAGTATGCTTGCCGCGGCTGCGAGCAGGGTGTGCGAATCGCGCCTGCCCCTGCGCAACCGATCGAAAAAGGACTTCCCGGTCCCGCACTTCTCGCGCACGTGGCGCTGTCCAAGTACGGACATCATCTTCCGCTCTACAGGCTCGAGCAGATCTTCGCCGAGCAAGGCTGTCCGATCAGCCGCAAGACCATGTGCGACTGGGTCGAACAGATCGCCGAATCGCTCGCACCGGTTGTACGCGAGCAGAAGCGGTTGCTCCTTGCCGAGCCGCTGTTGCAGGCCGATGAAACTCCGGTGCCCTACCAGAACCCGATGCGCAAGGGGAAACTCTCGCAGGGGTATCTGTGGGCTTACACCAAACCGTGGGCTGAGGTGGTTTTTGATTTCACGCCGACCAGATCGGCGGCAGGACCGAAGACTTTTCTGAATGGCTTTGGCGGCCATTTGCAGACCGACGGCTATGCAGGCTACGCCTCGCTGTTCGAACTGCGCACCGATGCGAGAATCGGATGTCTTGCTCACGTACGGCGGAAGTTTTTCGAGGCACAGCACGAGACCGAGGACTCGGCGGGAACCGCACTCGCCGCCATTCAGCGTATCTATCGCATCGAGCGGCGCTGCCGCGACGGCGACGTCCGTGGGCCCGACCTGATCAAGGTGCGACAGACCGAAGTGCTGCCGATCCTGGACGAGCTCGCCAGCTTCTTTGCCTACCTTGAGCCAAAGACTCTACCGCAGAGTCTGATCGGAAAGGCCGTGCGCTACGCGATGGGGCAATGGCCGTCGATCCGGCGCTTTGTATCGGTGGCTGAGGCGGAAGCCGACAACAACTCGTGCGAGCAGACGATACGCACCCCAGTGCTCGGACGGAAGAACTGGCTATTTGCCGGCAGCATCGAAGGTGGGAAACGCGGAGCCGTGATTTTCTCGCTCGTCGTGACGTGCAAGCGGCTTGGCATCAACCCGGCCGAATACCTGGCCGACGTCATCGCTCGGGTGTCCACGCATCCGAACACTCGCATCGCCGAGCTCGTTCCGCGCGCTTGGAAGAGCTTGCGCGATCAAACCGCGGCGACGGCCTGATCCGAAATCCTGCTCGGTTGTCTCTCCGGTTTGGTCAAGATGGGCTTGGTCGGACGCTTACCATTGAATTGACAAAAATCTTGCGTGGGCGTTTCCACTTGTAGGGGATGGCAAGGGCGGTGCGGTCCTCCCGAACGACGCCATTCCAAACAACTCGTTTGCCAGTCCGTCGCGTTAAGCCCGAATATTTCCTCATCCCCATTGCTTCCAGTCGCCTTGTCATCTCCATGGCATAGCAATGGGTACAGCCGGCCGTGACGATTGAGCAGCCCGCGACAGGATTCCAAGTCGCATCGGTCCATTCTATATGCGTCTCGGCCATCCGACTTCCTATTCCCGGATCTCTGGCGCGACCATTTGGGCGCACTCGACTCGAAGTTTGCCGAATCGCGCCGGCTTAAGCCACCGACATGGCTTCCATGGCCTTCTCTGGCTTAGAGAAATTGACGCGATCTCGGCGGTATCTCGCAACTTTAGCCGAGTGTTCCGAAATGTACGGCCTTGAATTCATTCGACCGTCCGCGGGCTCCCGCCAATCAAGACGGCGGCGCTCCGAGGCACGGCAGCGGCGGCGCCTGGAGTTGCGCCGTGAACGCCCGAGGACGCTGGTGGGAAGGCGCGAAGTTGTCAGAAAAGCGTTCGTCAGACTCAGCTCGGACCTGCGGTATGCCGCTTGAATGCCTTATCGTCTGGCTAGTGGAACAGAATCCAGTGTCGCGGGCGGCAACGATAGCCCGGCGGATGGCGGGTTCAGCTTCGTTGGCGGCAGGGACGGTAGCGTCGCAAAAGGTGAGACCGCGACCGTTGTCGGCCGCGGGTCGCGACGTTGGTTACAATGCGGCAGTTCTCAGCGGTGAGATGAACGTTGCCTGCGGTAGTGATGCCATCGCCCCAACGGATCTCGTTTAGTTCCTTGAGGAATTTGAAGGTCTGGATCAGTCGTCCTCGAGCCGTCGATGCGCCAGTCATCAGCGGGTTCACCTTGGAGCGGAGGGGGCCGTAGCCTCGGCCGCGCCAACCAGCGCGGCGGACCCGCATACTGCGCCGCGTGTCGAAGTGAGAAAAGCCGGCCGACTCGGCGTCGTCGTGGCGCTCCGGTCGCGGCCGGAGATGTCGTGGGCCGCGCGGCGGAACCCCGAACGACCTCGCGAGCGCGACGGACGGTCGGCCGAATTGGTGAACGGGTGTTTGTTAACCAGAGAGGACAGGTTCGGGTGCTTTAACAGTGTCGCCTGTTAAACGCGCGCCCTCTCTCTGCCCCAAACCGCCATCCTGAGAGCGACAGAGCCCCGAATCCGGCTCCGCCCGCGCTCGAACGGCGCGCTCCCGTTTAACAGCGACCCGCCGCCCCAATCCGCAACCACTGGCCCAGAAAGCGAAAACCCCGACCAGCCGCCGCCGATCAGGGTTTCACAGAGAGATTCCGCCTACTTAGAAGATGGCTCCCCGGGCCGGACTCGAACCAGCGACATGGTGGTTAACAGCCACCCGCTCTACCGACTGAGCTACCGGGGAACAGCCGGCGCTTATACAGAGGAAGGCTCGCACGGGCAAAAATACGCGTACGACCCGGCCGTTGGCACCGCCATGCGCTCCGTGGCCAACGACCGTTGGAGATTGGGGCAGCGGGCAGACGGTTAACGGTGGCTGCCGCGTGACCCGTCGTCGATCCCGAATCGCGCCCCTGGCTGTGGGTTTCCAGAATATGATCCCACAGGGTCGGCGGTTTTTGCGGAAACATGCCCCACGCGCCGCACGCGTTCCTCGCCATACGACGACAGCCGCTCGGCGCGCATACGGCCAATGCCGCGCCACCATCCGGCCAGATTTTCGCGCAGCGGGAGGTCACCTGGCCGTCGATGCGAGTCGGCGTGCGGAAGTAATCCGACCGCAGCCAGCATGGAGACGTGTAACCGGCCACACTTTGCTTCCAGGGGCGAGGGTTCGTTGTCGGAGCTATGGCACTGGACTACCACGCCAAACCACGCTGCGCTGGCTCATAACGCTGGCGGAGGAGAGCATGATGAACACATCACCCGCGTGGAGAACTGCATCGGTGTCGTCGCTAACGATTGCGGTCCACAGGATGCCTGCGCGCCCTACTCGACAACGTTTACGAGAGATGTCTCCGACCATTCTGATCTCGATTGTGATTTTGCAGAATCATGACCTCACCTACCGGCGGGTTTTTGCAGAGACATGACCCCACCGGTTTTGCACAATCATGACCCCACCCCGCGGCCACAGCCGGGCATCGTGCCACCACCGAGAGGAGGTGGTCGGTGGCCT
>DASPNH010000076.1:0-13660 GCA_035626675.1 Binatia bacterium | reverse complement strand
CCCGCGTCGCCCGCTGCACCCGCGTCGCCCGCCGCGCCCGCGTCGCCCGCTGCACCCGCGTCGCCCGGTGCACCCGCGCCGACCGCTGCCGCCCGCCGCGCGCAGCTTCGCGACGATGATCGCCGTCATCTCTGGCATCCGTTCACCCAGGCCAGCGAGTGGGGAAGCTATGAACCGATCATCGTCGAGCGCGCCGAGGGATTCGACCTCGTCGACGTCGACGGCCGCCGCTACCTCGACGGCGTTTCCTCGCTGTGGTGCAACGTGCACGGCCACGGACACCCGGCCATCGTTGCCGCGCTGAAGGCGCAGCTCGAGCGCGTCCAGCACTCGACGATGCTCGGCATGAGCCACGTTCCCGCCATCGAGCTGGCACGCCGTCTGGTCGAGCTGACGCCGCAGCTGACGCGCGTCTTCTACTCCGACTCCGGTTCCACCGCCGTCGAAGTCGCGCTGCGCATGGCGTTCCAGTACCAGCGCCAGGTCGGGCAGAGCCAGCGCACGCGTTTCGTGACGCTGACCGAGGCCTATCACGGCGACACCATCGGCTCGGTAAGCCTCGGCTTCTCCGAGCCGTTTCATCGAGGCTACGAGCCAATCACGTTTCGCGTCGACAAGTTCGATCCGCCCTTCCTGTGTCCGCCCATCGCCGGCCTCGAGCGATGCAGCCCGGACTCGCTGGCCGCCGCGGCGCGCCAGAGTCTTTCCCATCTCGAAGAGCTGCTGGCTCGCGAGGGCGAGCAGGTCGCGGCCGTGGTGCTGGAACCGATGGTGCAAGGCGCGGCGGGCATCTGGCCTCAGCCGCCTTCGTTCGTCGCGGGGGTGCGCGAGCTGTGCGATCGCGCCGGCTGTCTCCTGGTCTGCGACGAGGTCGCCACCGGCTTCGGCCGAACCGGAACGATGCTGGCGGTGGAGCAGTGCGGCGTCGCGCCCGACATCCTGTGCCTGGCCAAGGGCTTGTCGGGCGGCTACCTTCCGATCGCTGCCACGCTCTCGACGGAACGCATCTACGAGGCCTTCACGGGGCGGTACTCCGACTTCCGCGCCCTCTTCCATGGCCACACCTTCGGCGGCAATCCGCTGGGGTGCGCCGCTGCCATCGCAAACCTCGAAGTCTTCGAGAGTGAGAACGTGCTGGCTCGCGCACGCGCCGGTGCCGCAACCATGGAGGCTCTGCTGCAGGAGCATGTCGAGCCATTGCCCCACGCCGGTCCGGTGCGTCAGGTCGGTTCGATGGTCGGCTTCGACCTCCTGCGCGATCCGGAGCGCGGAGAGCGATTCGCCAGCGACGAGCGGCGCGCGCATCAGGCAGTCCTTGCGGCGCGCGAGGAAGGAGTGGCGGTGCGGCCGCTCGGCGACACGATGGTGCTGATGCCGCCGCTGGCGCTGCCAGATACGTTGCTCGAAAAGCTGGTCGTGACGGTAGCGCGCGCCGTCGCGCGGGCCACCGGAAGCTGATGGCCACGCGCGGGCTGTTCGTCACCGGTACCGATACCGGGGTCGGCAAGACCGTCGTCAGCTGCGCGATCGTCGCGGCGCTGCGAGCACGAGGCCTGCGCGTGGGCGTCTACAAGCCGATCGAAACCGGATGCACGCTGCGCGATGGCCGCCGCGTCGGTGAAGACTGCGAACGGCTGGCTGCGGCCGCCGGCAACGTGCAGGCCGCGGGCAGCGTCGCCAGCTACCTGCTGCGCGAGCCGGCGGCGCCACTGGTCGCGGCGCGCGCCGAACGCCTCACCATCGACACGTCGCGGCTGGTCCAGGATTACGCCGACATTGCCGAGCGCTACGACTACGTGCTAGTCGAGGGCGCGGGCGGGCTGCTGGTGCCGATCACCGAAGGCTTCAGCTACCGCGAGCTCGCGCGTGCGCTCGAGCTCCCGGTGCTGTGCGTGGTCGCATCGCGTCTGGGATGCATCAGCCATGCTCGCCTGACGATGGAGGCCGTTGCCGCCGCGGCGCTGCCGCTGGCCGGCTACGTGATCAACCAGATGCAGCCGGCCGCCTCGCTGGCCGATCGAACCAACGCCGACGTGCTGCGCGAGCTTAGCCCGGCGCGACCGATCGGCCGCTTCCCGTTGATCGCACCGGACGCTTCGCCGGCGGCGCTTGCGCAACTGGCCGAGAAGCATCTGACGCTGGATGCTCTGCTCGGCTGACGCCAGCAGAGGCGCAACGTGCCGGTGATCAGGAGACCCTGGCAATCATGCTCGAGGTGCTCGGCCAGACCGGTCGCAAGTAGACGACGCAACGTAGCTCTTCATCCGGTCGTTGGATGCGGTGCTCAGCCTACGCCCGACGCGGCCCATTGTGCCGGTGACCTTTCTCCGGCAGGAGAACGGTCATGAAGAACTTGCGGATTTTTGCGGTTCTGTTCGGGCTGCTGGCGCTGTCGGACCTGATCAAGCCGCTCGAGCTCATCGAAGGGGAAGGGTTCGTGTTCCTGGGGCGGCGCCTGTCTGGCGTGCCCAACGTCATCGCCGCACTCAGCTTCGCGGCTTATCTGGCGGTTTACGCTGCGTCGCTGTGGCAGGCGCATGCGCGATCGCTGGCGATGGGGCTCGCCTACGCCGGATTCGTCACGGCCAACCTCTTCCTATTCTCGCTGCGCGGACCGGCGGCCGAAAAAGGCCTGAGCGCATTCAGCATCCTCTACATCGTGTTGGCGCTGGCGGGCTGCTGGGGCGCGGTGGTCGCCGTCGTTCGAAGCAGGATCGCCGCCGCCGAGCCAGCCAGCCGAACTGTTCTTCGCGCTTTCGCGCTGCTGTTCGCGCTGATGGCGGTCTCGAACGTGCTCAAGCCCTTCGCCTACACCGAAACGGTCGGCTTCGTCCTGTTCGGGCAGCGACTTGCGGGCACGGCCAACACCGTGGCCGCGCTCGTCTTTGCGGCGTTTCTTGCCACGTATGCCGCGGCGATCTGGAAGGAGAGCCGCGCCGCTCTCGCGATGGGCATCGCCTACGCCCTCTACGTCATCGCCAACCTGGCGCTGTGGAACGTGCGCAAGCCCGAAGGCTCCGATGCTCCGCTCCTGTTCGCTCTTCCGTACCTGGTCACGGCCATCGGCGTCTCCAGCGGTGCGGCGGCGCTTCTGTGGCGATATCGCCAACGCCTTACCTGAGCAGCACCGATTCGCACGGTGCGCACTCTCTCAAGGGTGAATGCAGTCCTGGACGCCTTGCTGCGCGGGCCATTCCGTTCGGAAATGGATAGCGGACGGCGCGCGACGTCGCGCCCGGCAGTGCGATGAATCAGGCGACGACGGCACCGCCAGTGACAAGATGAACTCATGCGACGGCGCCGCGACGGCGCCGCCGGTGACGCGGAGGCATCAGGATGCGATGGACACCCGGCGGTAGGAGCCGCTACCTCGAAGATCGGCGCGGCATGCGCATGGCAGGCGGCGCCGGCCTCGGCATCGGCGGCACGCTGATCCTGCTGGTGCTCAGCATGGTGTTCGGGCAGGACTTCCTCTCGCTCTTCAACGCCGTGCAGACGATGTCGCCGACCATGCAGGAAGGCGAGGCCCCGGTTCACGACGAGGAAGAACCGCTGGTGCAGTTCGTGTCCTTCGTTCTGGACGATGCGCAGCAGACCTGGGCCAACACCCTGCGCGGCTACGAGCCCGCGCACCTGGTGCTGTTCCGCGACGCCGTCAGCTCGGCCTGCGGGTACGCGCAGGCCGCGACGGGGCCGTTCTACTGCCCGAGCGACCAGAAGATCTACATCGATCTCGGGTTCTACCGGCAGCTCAAGGAGAGGTTCGGAGCGCCGGGCGATTTCGCGCAGGCCTACGTGCTCGCGCATGAGATCGGCCATCACGTGCAGACGCTGGTCGGCACCTCGGCCAAGGTGCGGCGTGCGCAGCAGGTGCAGCCCGGCAACGCCAATGAGCTGTCGGTGCGGATGGAGCTGCAGGCCGATTGTTACGCGGGCGTGTGGGCTGCTTCGACCGAGCAGCGCCAGATCCTGGAACGGGGAGACATCGAAGAGGGGCTGCAGGCTGCGGCCGCCGTCGGCGACGATCGCCTGACCCAGGGCCGCATCTCGCCCGACTCGTTCACGCACGGAACCTCCAAGCAGCGCTCGGAGTGGTTCCATCGGGGCTACAAGGCGGGCACGCCCGAGGCTTGCGACACGTTCGCTTCGAACTAGAAGCCGGCTCTGTTTCTGCGCGAGACCGCCCGTGCGGCCTACTCGACCGAGCGCGCGTCGGTCAGCCATTTCACGGCGCCGACCACGTCGTTGTAGAAGACGCGGTAGTCGCCTTCGCCGAAGGCAAGGCGTGCAAGATAGGCGAGCTTGCTGTTGGGAACCACGATCGCGCGACGAAGCTTGACGTCGCCGAGCTCGTCGTCCAGTTCACGCTGCACCCAGGGCACGTCGACCGGCGGCGCTTCCATCTCGAGAGTATCGTAGAGCACCTTGCCCATGTCCGAATCGCGCACGAGCTGCAGGACTTTTTCCTGACATTCGCGCAGCAGCTCCGCGCTCGGTTCCCCACGGATTCGCGCGATGACCAGCTCGCCGACGGGCTCGATCCACAGCTGCCCTTGCATGCGTTTTCTTGGCCGGATCGGGCGGCGGGGACAAGCGCGGTGGCGGCTCCGGGCTCGGCGGGCCAGGCGTGAGGAGATGCGCGGTGCCGCCAGCGGCGCGCCCGACGCCGCGGGTCAGCGCGACTCGTTGCGCTGCGCCCGCAGCGCCGCCGCGGCAGCGTCCCCGTCGCGCCGCGGCCGCCCGCAATCAGCGCGACACGTTGCGAAGCGCCGCCAGCGCGGCGGCGCGAACCTCCGCGAACGGCTTGCCCGATGCCGTCGCTGTGCGCGACACGTCCTCGAACTCCGGCTCGGCGGTCTCGCTGCCGTCCGGCCGCACGCCGATCTTGACCGCGATTTGCCCCATCGCGGTCTGCACGACCTCGATGCGACGGGTAAGAACGTGCCGGGCCACGGTGCGATAGCGCACGCCCAGCGTGCTCGACTCCATCAGCATCGCGCGCGCGAGCGCATCGAGCAGCCCGAGATCGCACAGCACGCCGAGGCGCATTCCGAGCCGGCCCTTCTTCATTTGCGTCGCGGTAACGGTGACGTCGCGAGCTCCCAGCCCGCGCAGCGTTTCGCAGGCGTGAGACAACGCAGCGGGCGTCATGTCGTCGATGTCGGCTTCGAGAAGGACGAGCGATTCGTCGCTGCGCTCCTCGGCATCGCCGAGGAAGACGCGCAGGATGTTGGGGCGATCCTCGAGCCGCTTGGTTCCCGCGCCGGCGCCGCTTCGGTCGAGGCGGAAGCTCGGACGCAGCGGGCGTGCCATCGCAGCCAGGATCGCGGCGCCGGTTGGCGTGACCAGCTCGCCCTTGCCGTCGCCCAGCACGACGTCGAAGCCGCGCAGCAGCAGCGCCGTGGCAGGCGCCGGCACGGGCAAGCGGCCGTGCTCGGTGACGACGTATCCGGAGCCCGTCGCGATGCTGCCGACGAAGCAGGCCTCGGTGTTCAGAACGTCCAGGCACCAGGCCGCACCGACGATGTCGACGATCGAGTCGACGGCGCCGACCTCGTGAAAGTGCACGTGGTCGACGTCGACCTGGTGCACTTCAGCCTCGGCGCGGGCCAGCGTCTCGAAAATGGTCATGGCTCGTTCATGAGTGCCCGCCGAGATTCCGCGGGCGCGTGCCTGATCGAGCATCCGGCGAATGTCGGACCAGTGCCGATGCGGCTGGTGATGCGCGTGCTCGACCTGGACCAGGAAGTGCAGCGCCGGTACTCCGGAGACCTCGACGCGACGGGCCTCGAGCGCATAACCGGACACCGGAAGAGCCGACAGCGCCCGCCCCAGATCGGCCACGTCGATGCGCCCCGCATCGAGCAGAGCGGCCACCGTCATGTCGCCCGCGATGCCCGAGGCCGCCTCAAAAAAGGCTGTTTTCATAGCGTTCCATGGCGCCAGGGGGCTGCGGCTTCAGGGACCTTCGGAGCCAGAAGATTTCTTTACTCCCCTGTTTAGCGATGGTACCATTCCGCGTTTCATAACTCCCGCCCCGGACATTGAAGAGCGATGGGCCGGTTCAACTATACCGACGAGCAACTCCAGGCATTTCGACGCATCCTCCTCGCTCAGCGAGGACAGCTCCTGGATGAAGCCGGCAAGGCCGTGACTCGCATGGGAGACACCATCGAGACCTTTGCCGATCCTTCCGACCGCGCCGCCTGGGAAAGCGACTCCACCCGCGACCTGCGGATCGGTGACCGCAAGCGCAAGCTGATGGACAAGATCGACGAGGCCCTCTCGCGCCTCGAGGACGGGACCTTCGGCGAGTGCGAGGAATGCGGGGAGATGATCACGGTGGGTCGCCTGAAGGCCCGCCCCGTCACTACCCTTTGCATCGAGTGTAAGGCAAAACAGGAAGCCGACGAGCTCAGGGCCAACCGGCTCTGACGCCGCCGGGCTTCGTCACGTCGTTACGTTTCCTGTCGCTCCGACATCGCGAGCGACATCAGGATGGGGCAGTAGCTCAGCTGGGAGAGCACCACGTTCGCAACGTGGGGGTCGAGGGTTCAAATCCCTTCTGCTCCACCATCCTTTCCAAGTTCGAACCGGATGCCCCGCGGCGTCTCTGCAAAGACGCGTGTGTACGCGGGGTTGGGCGGTGCTTGTCGCGAACGGAGACGCTCTTCGCGGCGATATCACCGTCACAGGTCCCGGCTTTGGCGGAACGTCTCTACGCGACGTAGAGAAACGCCACACTTTCGAGGTTCGTGATGCTAGCGGCTCGCGTCGCCGGGGTCGCGGAACCCGAAGAGACGGCGCTGCTCAGACCATGACAGCGGGATATCCCGATCACGGAGCAACGCGCCGATCGTCAGGGTGTTCGGTTGCTCGCCGGCTACGATCGCAGCGACAATGTCCGGCGCCAGGAAGGCGAGCCGAATCTTGCGACCGACGTCCGGGCGGTCGCGTCCGACCGCCCTGGCCAGTGCCCGCAGCGTCGGGAACTCGCAGTGGCTGCGACGGTCGGCGGCCGGATCTTCGGGTTACTGCGTTCGCTTTCAGTCGCTGCTGAACCCGATCCCAGAGGTCACGATCGATAACGATGACCGCTTCCTTCGGCCGAGCTCGATGGATTCCTCGAGGACGCCAGCGAGCGCGGGCATCCGCTTCCTCGTTTCGTCGAGAAGACGACTTTGCCGTTGACTCGGCCAAGCCAAGCTGGTCTGTGTCGGCAAAACAAACAGTTTCGGCGACGATGCTGGTGCTGTCAGGGGTTCTCTTGAAACACATCCTCGTCCCGGCACTGGTCCTTTGTCTCGCCTTTCCCGCCCACGCCCAGCTCAGCACCACTCAACAGAACTGCGTCGCCGGCATGAACAAGGCCGGGGCCAGCGTCGCGCTGGCGCAGGGAAAACAGACGCGGGACTGCGTCAGACTGGGCCATGCCGGCCTGCTGGTCGGAACTGCCGAAGCCTGCGTCGGCACGGACGGCAGTGTCGTCAGCGCACGAAAGTCCAGCACGGTCGCGAAGTACTTCGCACTCTGCGACGCCTCGCCGCCGTCCTTCGCCCATACCGGCCCGGACACCGTCAACTTTGCCTCGCAGCACGGCGAGATCGCGCTCGCGCGCGACCTGTTCGGCAACGATCTCGATGCCGCGCTTCCGGACTGCACGGCCAACAAGGACCAGTGCCTCTGCCAGAAGAAGGTGCTGACCGCTGCGGAGAAGATCGCCGGCCTGGCCCGCAAGGCCTTCGTCGGCTGCAAGAAGACGGCGCTGCCCGCGGCCCTCGATGCCGGCGATGTCGCGGACTGTGTGACGGACGCAGGGCTGGCAGGATCGATCGCGGCAGCGCGTGCGGCGGGCGGCAAGATCGCGGCGAAAAGCGTCAAGCTGCGCAAGGCCGTCGAGCTCATCTGTGACGACAGGGGCGTGACCGCCGGCAGCTTCCCCGGCAGCTGCAGCGGGCTGGGGGGCGAGGGGCTCCTCCACTGCATCGACTCGCGAATCGCCTGTCGCGTCTGCCGCTCGTTCGGAACGATCGACGCGCTGGAGCTCGATTGCGACGCCTTCGACGACGGCTTGAGCAATTCGAGCTGCGTCGAGCCATCGACGTCGACCACCACAACCACGCTGCCCCCGACCACGACGACGCTGCCGCCGACCACGACGACGCTGCCGCCGATGTCCACGCTGAGCATCCATTTCCCTGGCGGCGGCCTTGGCCGCGTCCAGGACCCGGCCAACGGAATCGATTGCAGCGACAGCTGCGCGGTCGAAATGCCGACCGGCACCCAGGTGAACCTGAGTGTCACATCGAGCGACAACCCCGATGGGAGGTTCGCGACCTGGCAAGGTCCCTGCACCGGAACGGCGTCGCCCTGCACGATCGAAGTCGACGACGACGTTTCGGTCGACGCCGTGTTCCTGTCCGCCTTGGTGAGGATCGGTCTCGGCGACGGGCCTTTCATCGGAACGGCGCCGCCCGATTACACGCACTCGCGAGACGCCAGGCTGCGCCTGCGTAATGAGGAACGGGCGAGAAGTTTCCCGGGCTTTCAGGAGCTGCGCTGGACGACCAGTCCGGAAGAACTGCGCCCGGGAATCGAGTCGCCGCCCTGGTGCATCTCGGTCGAAGGCGTCGGTCCCTCGACCATCAACTTTCCCGCGCAGATCTGGAGGATCTTTGACGTCTACACGATCGTTCTCGCGGTGTGGGATACGACAGGGAGCACTCCGGTTCAGGTTGGCTCCGACGCGTTCAACGTCTTCCTCTCTGGCGACACCTTGGACTCGGATAACAACTACAGCGCGCCCTGTCCCTGAAGGGCATTCTGAGGCAGGCGGCGGACCGATCAGTTCGTGGGTGGCGGACTGCAGTCGCCGCCAAAGGTGCCGGGCGATCCGCAACGCCTCGCGAAACTGTGATTCGGCGGATGCTACCGCCGCCTCGGCGAACCCCTTGCTCGACGATTGGGAAATCGCGATCTCGCCGCGCTCGCGATGCAGCTCGGCCAGAAAGATGCCCGAGTTGGTGTCGATGGCGTACTGGAAACCAGCGTTGATCGTCTCCAGGGCCTTGTCGAAGCGGCCAACGTGTATCTGGGCCGAAGCGAGCAGCGTCGGCCAGGACAGCCAGCGCCGCTGCCTGCCGTTCTCCATTGCATCGCACAGCTCGTTCGACGGCGCGCTCTCGAAAGCCGCCCAATTCGCGATCGCGCGGGTTCTCGCCGTGGTCTTGCCGATGAGCTGCCGCGAGATCTCCATCGACCGTTCGTTGAACTGCGCAGCTCGATCGGGATCGCGCAGCACGATGCAGGTTTCGGCGGCGTGAGTCTACCATCGCGCGGCTGACCAGGAGATCCGAATCGGCGCAGCGAGCCAGGGACCGTGCAAGCCAACCTTCCGCTTCCCGACGTTTTCCGAGAATCGCGAGCACGTAGGCGTAGTTGATCTCCTGCCATGCACGCTAATCGACAGCGGCAGGTATGCCGGGCTCCGGATCGAGCGTAACCGCTTCCGCAAGAGACGCGGCTGCCTTCTCGAACTCGCCTTTGAGGCGTGTGTACGCGGGGTTGGCCGGTAGTTATCGCGAACAGAGACGCGCTTCGCGGCGATATTTGCCTCAACGTTGCCGCTTTGGCGAGACGTCTCTACGCGGCGTAGAGAAACTCCACACTTTCGAGGTTCGTGATGCTAGCGGCTCGCGTCACCGGGGTCGCGGAACCCGAAGAGACGGCGCTGCCCAGGCCAGGACAGCGAGATGTTGCGACACACCTACGCCTCGCTGCTCGCGAGATTCTTTCCCTCGAACCAGGACCTCGATCTTCCAGCTGGGCGCTCGCAGTGACTGGCCCAAGGATCCTCCCAACGCCGCGATGCTCCAGTCGGCATATAGGGTTGCGCTTAGTGAATACGACCCCGACAAGGCTTTACATTTAGGTGCAACAACGGTCGACATCGCCATTCATCTGGCGATCGTGGAGTTTCCGACTCTTCTAGTGCCGATTGAGAGAAACCTCTCCCCGCATGGCTTCGATCGCGTAGCGGTAGCCGATGGCGCTGAGCGGATTCCGATTCAACCGCTTCCCAATCAGACCGCGAAGGCGGCCCGCGTCGCCGCACATCTCCACGTCGCCCAAGTACTGATATGCGATGTCGTTCATCGAGCCCAGCACGCTGCGACTGTTCGTTACGCCATAACGGACTTCGTGAAGGCTCACAACAGAGTCGATCGCATGCGCCGCAAAGCCCTCCGATTCCATTGCACCAGCCACGGTACCGGCGAGCATCGTATGGAGGTGGGCCAGGTCCGCCCGTCGCACCTGCGGAAGGACGATACTGAACAGCGTTCGAGCGTGAGTGCAGAGAACATACTTCTGCCGATCGATACGAAGTAGGTCACAGAACCATTCGTCGAGAGCCGCCACCCCGGGCTCGGACCCAAGCAAGTCCTTCCGGACGACTTTCAGCTCGTCGCGGAGCTTCTTCGTGCAGCGTAGAATCATTGGCCGGCTACCCCAAATGCTGCTGTTTCGTTCCGCCGCTCACAGAAGATTTGGCACCCCGCGAGCCGCTCGGCCGCATCGACGTCGTCCTGCGCGATAAGACTATTTCAGGATTTGACCAGCTCGATCTGCACCTTCATCCCGAGGATGTTGGCCGCCCGAGCCACGGTCCTCAGTGTCACGGACTGGTTCTCGGGATCGAGTAACCGGTCGAGTTGAGCGCGACTGGTATTCATCTGGCGTGCCAGGGCAGCTTTCGTAACCCTGCGCTTGCGCATCGCCTCCGCGAACTGCCACGCGAGCACTTTCTTGGCCGCCTTTGCGTTGGCCTCGTCGAGCAATCCTTCTTCTTCCAGGAATTCGTCCAGCGACGACCCATGATGCGGATTGACCTTGCTCTTGCTCATTTCACTTTCTCCAGTTGCCGCTTTCGCTTGCGCGCCAAATCTAGGTCGCCGGCAGGCGTCTTCTGTGACTTCTTGATGAAGCCGTGAAGGGCGACGAGTTTGTCGTCGTTCGCGCAGACCAGCACCCTGACGATGCGCCGACTGGCCAGGTTGACACGCAACTCGAAAATCCCGGCTCCCATGGCACGACACAACGGCATTCCTACCGGCCAGCCGAACTCCAGTTCTTTCAGACCGATGCCCACGACACGACGGTCGGCCTTGGGCAGCTCGAGCAACCAGTCGCGCACCGGCTCGTTCCCGGTCTCGGACCGAAAGAACACGAGCGGAATGCGCTTCTGAGGGCCGGCCACATCCACTCGTGTACCAATTATGGTACGGCCGGTCAACTCACGCCGCCGCTCACAAACCCGCGGCGGATCGGCAAGATCACTCCTGCCTGCGCGTCGTCGTGCGCATTGCGTCGGACCGTCGAATTTCCGGCGCATCCTGCGCGATGCGCATCGGGGTCGACGATTCGAATCTCCTTTCCACCACCATCCTTTCCTCCGTCGCCGTCCAGCGTTCACTCCACATATCCCAGCGCCCGCAGCCTCTCCTTCGCCGCCGGATCCAGTTCCTCCGGCGCAGGCTTGCGCTCGCTCGGCGCTGCATCGATGGCCGGAATTCCCAGCGCCGTTCGCCACGTGTCCAGCTCGGCCGTGATCTCCTGGAGCTTCTGCGGCTGCAGCTCGGCAAGGTTGCGCTCCTCACCGGGATCGCTGAGCAGGTCGAAGAGAAAGCTCTGTCCGGCCGAGGTCTGGATCAGCTTGTGACTGCCTGCCCGATACGTCCGCAGACGCACGTTTCCTTGCGCGAGCGGATCGGTCCGCCCCTGCCCCGAGCCTTCCATGCTGGCTCGCTCGCAGATCACCGGTGAACCCGCGGGCCTGCCCTGCACGGCCGGCAGCAGCGACCCGACGCTGACCTTCGCGTGCGGCGCGATGCCGGTGACGTCGAGAACGGTCGCGTACACGCCGGCAGTCGATACCGGCGTCTCGACGCGCGCCCCCTGGATCTTCGGCGGATAACGCAGCAGCAACGGGACGCGGATTCCCGGCTCGTACACGGTCAGTCCGTGACCGAACTCGCCGTGCTCGCCGAGCAGCTCGCCGTGATCGGCCAGCACCACCAGCAGCGTGTTGTCGAGCATGCCGCGCTTGCGAATGGCCTCGACGACGCGACCGAGCAGCGCATCCGTGTACAGCACGCCGGCATCGTACATCTCGCGCGCGGGCTCCCTGGTAGCCGCGATCTTCTCGGGCGACAGGGCGGCGCCGAACTGCGTGGCAAACAGCGCCGTGCTGTGCTCGTGCAGCTCTTCGGTCGAGCGTCTGGTGAAGCGCTGCAGATATTCCTGCGGGAGCTGATGATGAGGGAAGTGGGCTTCGAGGAAGTTCAGGAACACGAAGGCAGGCCGCGCGTCCTCGGGTCGCTTGGCCGACCACTGCTCGAAGTCGCTGGCGACGACGTCGCCGCCCTTGTCGTCCTCGCCGAAGCCCATTCGGTCCAGGAGCCGGAAGATGAAGAAGAACGCCTTGCCGCTGGCCGCGCGTCTCCACGCTTCATCCGACCACGCAAACCCGCGCGTCAGCCCGAGATGGTCGCTGATCCAGGGGTTGGCCGTGAACGCGAGCGTATCGAATCCGGCCTCGGCCAGGATCTGGGCCAGTGTCGGATGACCCTCGTCGAGATAACGATGATCGGAGTCCGCGCCGTGCACGGATGGATACAACCCGGTGAAGAGGGATGCGTGCGAGGGAAGCGACCACGTCGACGGAGACGTGGCATCCAGGAACAATGCGCCGTCCTTGGCCAGCGCATCGAACACGGGCGTGGTCGGAAGCGCATAGCCGTACGCGCTCATGCTGGAGGCACGCACCGTGTCCATGACCACCACGACGACGTCGGGCGCTGCGGGAACCGCCTCGTCCCTGGCGGCGACCGGAGCCTCACCGCCCGAGGTATGTTTCTTGTCAGTGGCTTCCTGGTAGGCCGCCGGGCCGTTGACCAGGCCGATGAGGATTGTCGCGGCCACTGCGCCGGGCAGCCGCTCCGACCACCGCGCGATCGGCCACGACAGAAGCACCAGCAGCATTCCGCCGATTCCGGGCGTGGCCCACATCGGAATGATCGCGCGGTCGACCGCTGCCCACCAGCTCAGCGCGAGCCACCCGGCCGTCATCGCCAGCAGATGCAGAAGCCGGCCGCGTGGCTGCTCGAGCAGCGGCGCGGCGGGAAGACTCAGCGCGACGCCGAGCAGCACCTCGAGCGTGACGGCCAGAGCCATCGTGCCCGGAAACGAAGGCAGCCCGACCTGCAGGAAATTGTAGGTCCCGATGCCGAGATCGACGATGGTGACGGCGGCCCCGTAGGCAAGGCCGGCAAGGATGGCGTCGCGAAGCAGGTTCATTGCCCGTCAATCTAGACGACGGCGTTGTGCAGGGAAAAGGTCTCTCATACTGAAAAGCCATGTCCGAGCGCGCGCTGACCCTGGAGACCATCGACATCATCGGCGACCAGCACTACGCCGACAACGGCTACCCGCATCAGGAGTGGGCGCTGCTGCGGCGCGAGGCGCCGGTGTTCTGGTACCAGCGGCCCGGCGTGCTGCCGTTCTGGGCGGTGACCAAACACGAGGACATCGTTCGGCTCGGAAAGACGCCCGAGATCTTCGAGAACGAGCCGCGCCTGGCCGTGTTCCCCGAGTTCGAGAC
>DASPNH010000075.1:0-23297 GCA_035626675.1 Binatia bacterium | reverse complement strand
GATTACTGGGTCGGCGTGCTGGACGTCCGCTCGGAGGCCGGCGGACGCCGTCAGGTCTACGTCTACCGCGTCGAGAACAGCAAGGCGGCCGACCTGGCCGCGGTGCTGAGCGAAGTCTACGGCGACAGCGGCGGCAGCGGGCGCGGCGGCCGGCGCGGCCGCAGCGGCGATGCGGCCGAAGCCGGCCTCGGAGTCGGCGGCGGACTGGGTCGCGCAAGCAGCGGCAGCGGCGGCAGCAGCCGGCGCAGCGGCGGCAGCACGCGCATCGGCGGCAGTCTCAATGACGACGGCGGCGGCGGATCCGCGCTCGGCAGCGGCGGCGGAGGCGGCCTGGGCAGCAGCGGCGGAGGCGGCCTGGGCAGCAGCAACCGTTCCTCGCGTTCCAACCGCGGCGACTCTTCGACCTCGCGCGGCGGCCGCGGCAGCACCGGAGGCGGCGGCGGGGTTTCGGGCGTCGTCATCGGCGGTACCGAGAACGACCTGTTCGAGCAGGAAGTGCGCGTGGTCGAGGACGAGGTGACCAACTCGCTGGTCATCCTGGCCACGCCTCGCGACTATCAGACCCTGCGCGTGGTGCTGCGCGATCTCGACATCGTGCCGCGCCAGGTGCTGATCGAATCGATGATCGCCGAGATCACCATCGGCGAGAACGAAACGCTGAGCGTGCTCAATGCGCTGCAGGGCAAGGAAGCCAGCAACGCCGACGTCGGCACCGGCGATCTCGGCGGCGGCTACTTCCGCGCCCTCGGACAGCAGCTGCGCCTGGTCGGCGAGCTCGGCAGCGGCGGCCTGCTCGGAACCATCTCTGGCTATCGCAACGGCATCGAGATCTACCGCGGCATTCTCGAAGCACAGTCGACGCGCTCGCGCGTCAAGGTGCTGTCGCGGCCGCATCTGATGACCACCGACAACCAGGAGGCGCGCATCCTGGTCGGTCAGGAAGTCCCCATCATCACGAGCCAGTCCGACACCGACGTGATCACGTCGGGGCAGAGCCGCTTCCTGCAGAACGTCCAGTATCGCGACACCGGCATCATCATCCGCGTGTTGCCGCAGGTGAACTCGGAGGGGCTGGTGAACATGGAGCTGGCGCAGGAGGTCAGCGAAATCTCCTCGCAGGGCAACAGCGTCCAGGAGATCTCCTCACCCACCTTCACCACGCGCGAGGCCGAGACGACGGTGGTCGTCCACAGCGGCGAGACCATCATCATCGGCGGCATCATCTCGGAGTCCTCCAACGAGGACCGCTCCGGCGTTCCGTATCTGATGGACGTTCCCGTGCTGGGCCACCTGTTCCGCAGCGACAACACCAACCGGCGCCGTACCGAGCTCATCATCCTGATTACGCCGTTCGTGGTGCGAGACCGCGAGGAGGCGCAGTCGGTGACCGAGGAATTCCGGCGCCGCGTCGACCGCGTTCTCGAGGACGTCGAGAGGACCGGTGCAGTCGATCCGGGCGTTCACACCTTGATCATCGAGCAGCGCGGCCCCGCCGCCGAGCTGGTGCCGGCCGAGACCAAGCGAGCTCCGGTCCCTCCGCCCACAGGCGGCCCCATCCCGGTGGATTTCAACAGGAAATTCCGGTAACAGCGCCGCGCCTTCGGCTCTACCGGGGGCGATCCGACGCAGGAGCGATGGGCCACAATGGCGACGGTAATCACCGAGGAGTGCATCAACTGCGGCGCGTGCGAGCCGGAGTGTCCGAACACCGCCATCTACCAAGGCGGCGTCGAGTATGACTGGGCCGGCGGCAAGCACGCGGCGCTATCCAACGACTTCTTCTACATCGTCCCGGAGAAGTGCACCGAGTGCGTCGGGTTCTTCGACCACGAAGCCTGCGCGGCCGTTTGTCCCGTCGACTGCTGCATTCCCGATCCCAACCGCCCCGAGTCGCATGACGCGCTCCTGCAGCGCGCGCGCGAGCTGCATCCGGACAAGACGTTCGGCGCCGACGCACCGTCGCGGTTTCACAAAGGCAACGGGGCGGCGCCGGTGACCAACGGCGCCGACGCAGGCGCAACTCCCGCCGTGGCTGCTGTGCCTGCCGCGCCCGCTGCCGCCGCTGCGCCCGCGCCCAAGCCCGCCGCCGCTCCTGCACCCGCGGCAAAGCCGGCGGCCGCCGCTGTCGGTGGTCGAGTGGAGAAAGCCGGGCGCGCGCCGGTACGCACGCTGGCCAGCGGTGATCCCACGAAGGATTTCGACGGCGAGCTGCGCGAGCCGTTCTCGCTGCTTCTGGAGCGCCTGCGGCAGGGGCCGCAGCGCCGCGTTCCGCTTCTGCTCGGCCTGCCGATCCTGCTGGCATCGCCTCTGCTCGGCGCGCTCGGCCACAACGCCAAGCGCGATCTGGAAGCGGCCATCGGCGATCGGCGCTATTTCAGCGCCGAGCTGTCGACCGCGCTCAACCTGCTGCTCAACTTCGTCCTGTACCCGGTCGCCTTCGCGATCTTCGCGTTCGCGGCCGGCAGCGTCACGCTGTTTACCGAGGACGACAAGAGCTGGATCATCCTGGGCCTGCTGCTGGCCATGGCAGAGGCGGGCTGGCGGCTGCGCGACGGCTTCCGCGGGATCCCGGCATCCGAGATGCGTTTCGGTCCCGCCATCTACGGTGCGCCGCTGAGCATCCTGGTCGCTCCCATCGCCTCCCGGTTCGGCACCACGCGCCAGAGCGGCGGCGCCGGCACCGAAGGCTTCTACGGCACCGAGTTCGACGAGAAGCGCGAACGCGAGCGCCGCTACGGCGAGGTGTACAGCGTCGAGCAGTATCCCTCGGGCTACTACGTGCGCTTCGAGTTGCCGCGCAAGGTGCCGGCCTCTGGCGCCAAGCACGATCTCGGCATCGGCGACGAGATGCCGGACTACGACGTGCGTCTGACCCTCGAGGACAAGACGCTGACCGTTCGCGGTCGCGTGCTCGACGAAAACCTGCGCGCGCTGTGCGGCGTCTCCTCGGCATTCCCGGCCGACTTCAAGACGCCCATCTCGCTGGACGGAAAGCTCGCCGGCTTCCGGCATCGCTACGCCGACAAGGTGCTGGAGGTCGTGGTGCTGCGGCAGGACACGCAGTAGTGCATGCCGTCTCGCTCTGCGCTCTGGAGGCCGAGCTGCCCGGCAGGCAGGTAGGCGACGCTGAGCTGGCCGCCGAACACGACGTACCCGAAAGTGAGATTGCGCGCTGGTCGAAGGGCCGCGTGCGTTTCGAGAGCGACCAGGGGCAGGGTCCGGCCGTGCTGCTGGCGGCGGCGACCCGGCGCATGCTGGAGAGGCGCGGCCTCGCCGTTGCCGACATCGACTTCCTGGTCGCCGCCACCAACACGCCCGACATGTTCTTCCCCGGCTCGGGCTGCACGCTGCAGAGCGCGCTCGGCGCACCGCCCTTCGGCGCGCTCGACGTGCGTGCCAACTGCACCGGCTTCCTGGTCGCGCTCGACGTCGGCTCGCGCTTCGTCGCCAGCGGCCGCTATCGGCGCGTGCTCGTGGCCACGGCCGACGTTCCCTCGCACATGAACCGGCGCGACGGCATCTCGCCCGAGCTCGGCTTCGGCATGAGCGACGGCGCGTGCGCCGTGCTCGTGGAGCGCGGCAGCGCTGCCACCGACGTGCTGTCGGTCCGCGTGCACACCGACGGCTCGCGCGCCTACGACTACTTCTGCGAGTTCCCGGCCAGCCGCTTTCGCCAGGGCGACTCGCTGCAGGGCCGCAACCGGCTGCCGGCCGACAAGGTCGCCGAGGGCCTGCACTATCCGCGCGCCGACGTCGAGGCCTTGCGTGAGCTGGCGCGGACGCGAGTGCCGGCCGTCTTCGAGGAGGCGCTGGCGGCGGCGAATGTGGAGCAGGTCGATGCGACGCTGGTCGCGCATCTTCTTCCCGACGTCGAAGAGGAGCTCGGCCAAAGGCTGGGCGCGCGCGCAGGCCGTATCATCCGCCCCGACATGCTGTACTGCGCCGGCTCCTCGCTCGCGATCCTGCTGGCCCGCGCGGCCAGCGACGGTCGCGTGCAGCCCGGCCAGACCATCGCACTTGCAACCAGCGGAAGCGGCGCCTCCTGGGGCGCAGCCGTGCTACGGTGTCCCTCATGAACGTACCCGAGCGGTCACACATCCTGGGCGCAGGCTTCGAGGTTCCCGATACCGTCGTCACCAATGACGACCTGTCCACCGTCCTCGACACCAGCGACGAATGGATCCAGCAGCGCAGCGGCATCAAGGAGCGCCGCTACGTCGACGACGATCAGGGCAGCGTCCCGCTGGCGGAGCGCGCCAGCCGCCGCGCCATCGAGCTGGCGGGCATCCAGGTCTCCGACATCGATCTGATCGTGTGCGGCACGCTCAGTCCCGACATCGATTTTCCCGGCAATTCCTCGCTTCTCCAGCAGCGCCTCGGCCTGGAAGGCGTGCTCGCCTTCGACGTGCGCAACCAGTGCTCGGGCTTCCTGTACATGCTGGCGATTGCCGATCAGTACATTCGCACCGGCGGCGCGCGCCACGTGCTCGTCGTCGGCAGTGAGGTGCATTCCTCCGGCATCGAGTACGCCGATCGCAGCCGTCACGTCACCGTCCTGTTCGGCGACGGCGCAGGGGCGGTGGTGGTGGGGCCGTCACCGGATGGCGAGCGCGGGCTGCTGACCATCAACCTGCATGCCGAAGGCTCGTACGCGCAGAAGCTGTGCCTGCTCGGCCCCGGTGCGATGCACAAGCCTCGCGTTCCCGAAGGCTGGACGCCTGCCGACATCTACGGCTGGCCGCAGATGGACGGCAAGCTCGTCTTCCGTCACGCGGTCACGCGCATGACCGAAGCCGTCGAGGAAGCGCTTACAGAGGTCGGCGCCACCAAGGAAGACATCTCGATGCTGCTGCCGCACCAGGCCAACCTGCGCATCAACCAGCTGGTGGCGATGGGCCTGGGCATCGGCGAAGACCGCCTGGCGAACAACATCGACCGCTACGGCAACACCACCGCCGCGACGATTCCGATTCTTCTCGCGGAGACGCTCGAGGCAGGCCGCATCTCGCAAGGCGATCTCGTCTGCCTTGCTGCGTTCGGGTCGGGTTTTACGTGGGGCGCTGCGCTGCTGCGGTGGTAAGGCCGTTGCCTGAGGGCGCTCGCGTGTTTCCATGAATGCCGTCGACCTCCGTGTCCGCGTGGGTTCGCTCGAGCTCGCTACGCCGGTCATCGCTGCATCGGGAACGTTCGGCTACGGTGTCGAGTACGACAAGCTGGTCGACTGGTCGCTGGTCGGCGGAGTCTCGGTCAAGGGCCTGTCTGCCGATCCGTCCAAGGGCCATTCGGCGCCGCGGATGGTGGAGACGCCGGGCGGGATGCTCAACGCCATCGGGCTGCAGAATATCGGGGCGGATGCGTTCATCGGCGCCAAGCTGCCGCGGCTTCGCCGGTTCGGACCACGCGTCATCGCCAACTGCTGGGGCAACACGACTTCCGACTTCGAGCGCGTGGTCGAGAAGCTGGACGGCGCCGACATCGATGCAATTGAGCTCAACCTGTCGTGTCCGCACAAGCATGAGTGGGGTGGGGTGCTGGCGGCCGATCCGCGCATGACAGCCGAAGTGGTGGCGGCTGCGCGCAAGCGAACCCGCCGGCCGCTGTGGATCAAGCTATCGCCCAATGTTACCGACGTCACCGAGATCGCCCGCGTCGCCGAGGCCGAGGGCGCCGACGCGCTGACGCTGATCAACACGCTGCGCGGCATGGCCATCGACATCGAGGCGCGCCGGCCATCGCTGGCCAACGGCAGCGGCGGCCTGTCGGGTCCGGCAATCAAGCCCGTGGCGCTGTACATGGTGCATGCCACCGCCAAGGTCGTCCGCATTCCGGTCGTGGGCGTGGGCGGCATCATGAGTGGGCGCGATGCGACCGAGTTCCTGATGGCCGGCGCCGCGGCGGTCGAGGTGGGAACGGCCAGTCTTTACGATCCTGCCGCGCCATCGCGAATCGCTCGAGAGATCGCCGAGTGTCTGCGCGGGCTCGGTGAAGGCAGCGCGGCTGCCGTCATCGGCACGCTATGCACCTGACTCCCTCAGGCGCCCCGTCGCGGTCGCTAAGGCTCTCTCCAAACAGGCCAGGCAACCGCTGCAAGTGTGTGCGTGCTGGCCGCGTCGACCGCCCGCAGTGCTCCAAAACGGCCGATTTTGCGCCCGTTTCTGCAAACACAAGTTTGACCGACCATCAAGCCAAAGCTACACTTCGGCCGGTTTTCCCTGTCCGGGTCAGGAGGTTCCTTTGGAATTCAAAGTTGGAGATAAGGTCGTTTACCCCGCACATGGGGTAGGCGTCATCGAGGAAGTCGAGGCGAGAATGATCTCGGGGGCATCTGCGACATTCTACTCGCTGCGCATCCTCGATACAGACATGAAGATCATGATTCCGACGGGCAAGAGCAAGTCCGTGGGCCTTCGCCGCGTCATCGGCAAGGACATGGTCAACAAGGTGTACAAGGTTCTGCGCGAGAAGCGCATCACCGTCGATCAGGCCACCTGGAATCGTCGCTACCGTGAGTACACCGAAAAGATCAAGACGGGCTCGGTGCTCGAGATCGCTTCGGTGCTGCGCGATCTGTTCATGCTCAAGGGAGACAAGGAGCTGTCGTTCGGCGAGCGCAAGATGCTCGACACCGCACGCAACCTCCTGGTGAAAGAGCTGGCGATCGCCAAATCGAACACGGAAGAGAACATCATGGAGGAGCTCAAGACCATCTTCGGTCACTGAGCTACGCCGCAAAAAAACGAGGTCGAAAAGGCCGGGCGCTGAAACGATGCGCCCGGCCTTTTTGCATTCTGGGCGCCGGCTTTCCATGGTGCGGCCATGAGCGTGGCACTGGTGGTCCCGGCAGCAGGAAGTGGGGAGCGTCTGGGATTGCCCCTGCCCAAGGCCCTGGCCGACCTCGCCGGCGCGCCACTGGTGCGCCGGACGCTGGAACGCCTGGCGATCACGAAGGCCTTCTCCGAAACGGTCGTTCTGGTGCCGGCCGCTCACCTCAGCGCATTCGAGCAGGCGCTGGCCGGCCTGCCTGCGGGCCTCGGCACGGTCCTCGTCCGGCCAGGCGGCTCTTCGCGTCAGGCTTCGGTGTGGGCAGGTCTGGAGGCGATCGGCCCGGCCTGCGACCTCATCTGTGTCCACGATGCGGCGCGGCCGCTGATCGAGCCGGCAACCGTCATCAAGGTGATGGACGAGGCGCGCCGACATGGCGCTGCCACGGCGGCGTCACGGCCGGCCGACAGCGTACGCATCGATGTGGCCGAAGGCACCAAGGCGCTGGACCGTCGCCGGCTGTGGCTGGTGGAGACTCCGCAGGTGTTTGAGGCATCCGTGCTGCGCCGCGCCCACGAGCACGCCCGTGCCGGCGGCGTCGAAGGCACGGACGATGCCTCGCTGGTCGAGGCACTTGGCTTGGAAATTCGTATTGTTGCCTCGCAAGGCTGCAACCTGAAGGTCACTAACCGCGCCGACCTGATCGCCGCCCGCGAGCTGCTCGCCTTCAGCGCCGCAGCGCCTCATTGAGGCTGCCCGAGCGCAGCGGCTCGGCCGCCAGCTCGACCTCGGAGAAGCCGGCATCCATCACCGCCCGAGACGCCGCCTGAGCTACCGCGGCCTGCGCCAGCCTGCCGTGCTCCTGCGCTGCAATCTCGACGCGCGCGCGGCTGCCGTAGTACCGCACGCGCAGCTCGCGAAAGCCGAGCTCTCGCAGCGCCGCTTCGGCGGCAGCCACCTGCGCCAGCGCCTGCTCGGTGATGCGAGTGCCGTACGGGAAGCGCGACGACAGGCACGGCGAGGCCGGCATCTCGGCCGTCGGCAGCCCGTAGCGCCTCGACAGCTCTCGAACCTCGGCCTTGCTCAGCCCTGCCTCTACCAGCGGATGGCGAACGCCTTGCTCCGTGGCGGCTCGCAGGCCCGGACGGTAGTCGGAGAGGTCGTCGCAGTTGACGCCGTCTGCGACCCACGCCAGCCCGCGCTGGCGCGCCACGTCGCGGCACAAGGGATACAGCGTCTGCTTGCACAGGTAGCAGCGGTTGGCGGGATTCTCCGCATAGCCCGGAGTCTCGAGCTCGTTGGTTGCAAGGATGATGTGCTCGATGCCGATGGCAGCGGCAAGGGTGCGCGCCTGCTCGACTTCCTCGCGTGTGTTGGTCGGCGAGTCGGTGGTGACGGCCAGCAGGCGAAGTCCATCCGCGGACTTGCGTCGCGCGCCGGCGGCCGCCGCCAGTACCAGAGTCGAGTCGACGCCGCCGGAATAGGCCAGCACCGCCGAGCCCATCTGCCTCAGGCAGGACAGCAGGCGCTGGTGCTTGGCGTCCAGGCTGGCGTCATTAACAGGCTCGGCCGGCATCGCGCCCATGCTCTCAGATCCCGCCGGCGCCGAACAGGTCCGTGGTCAGATAGCGCTCGCCGGTATCGCACAGCATGAACAGCACGACGGCATCGTTGGGCAGCTCGGCCGCCACTTGCAGCGCCGCGGCGGTGGCGGCGCCTGCCGAGATGCCCACCAGGATCCCTTCCTGCGCAGCCAGTCGCCGAGTGCAGGCCTTGGCCTCCTCGTCGGTGACCGTGATGACCTGATCGATCACGCTGACATCGAGATTGGCCGGCACGAAGCCGGCGCCGATGCCCTGGATCCCGTGATAGCCCGGCTCTCCGCCCGACAGCACCGCAGACCGGGCGGGCTCGACGGCGATGATGCGGGTACCGGGACGCTCGGCCCGCAGGACCGAGCCGACTCCGGTGATGGTGCCGCCGGTGCCCACACCGGCCACGAACGCATCGATGCGCGGGCATTGCGCCAGGATTTCGCGCGCGGTGGTCTGACGGTGTGCCTCGGGATTGGCGGGATTGGAGAACTGGCTCGGCATGAAGAAGCCCGGGTTGTCGCGCACGATCTCTTCGGCCTTGGCAATCGCCGCGTGCATGCCCTTGCTGTCGGGAGTCAGGATCAGCTCGGCCCCGTACGCGCGAAGCAGGCTGCGCCGTTCCTCGCTCATCGTCTCGGGCATGGTCAGGATCAGGCGGTAGCGTCGAGCCGCCGCCACCAGAGCCAGCCCGATGCCGGTGTTGCCGCTGGTCGGCTCGACGATGGTGCCGCCTGGCCCCAGCAGCCCGTCGCGCTCGGCGGCTTCGATGATGCTCAGGCAGATCCGGTCCTTGACGCTGCCGCCCGGGTTCTGCGACTCGAGCTTGCCGAGCACGCGCGCGGAGCCTTCCGGTACGATCCGACAAAGCTCGATGACGGGGGTGTTGCCGATCAGCTCGAGAGTGCTGAGTGCGACTTGGCAGGGTTGCGGCATGTAAAAGCGCGAAGGCCCTCGCGCGGCCCGATGATAGGAACCCCATTGCAGCGAGTCAAAAACCTTGCCCAGGCTGCATATGAAGCGTGCCCGGGCTTCTGCTACTGGTTGCGCGACTCATGAGGTCATCGACGCGACGGGGACATCGCCGCAGCGGCCGGCATCGGTCCGCCGCGGCTCTCGACGGCATCGCTGCCTGCGTGCTCGCGGGCCAGACCGGAAGGCACAGGTAAAGACGTATGAGCGACGAACGAGACGAGCGCGCGTTCAAGGTCGAAGACCGGCGGCGCTTCGGCCCCGACGGCCGGCCGCGCCAGGAGAACTCCGACACGCAAGGCGCCGCCGGATCGGATGCGCCGTCCGATGCGGGCGCATCGGGCTCATCGAGCACCGGTGGAGCCGCCGGCGGCGCGCCATCGGGCGCGCCATCGCAGGTCTCGGCCGCAGAAAGCGCAGCGGCAAGAGAGGATGCCGCCAGCGCCAGCGAAGCGGCTTTCGAGGAAGCGAGCAAGGCCGCGGGCGCCAAGTCCGCCGAGATCACGTTTTCCAGCTTCGTGGTGGGCCTTGCCACGCAGGCACTCATGTTCATGGGAGCCGTCCCTGATCCGGCCGGCAATCCGGCCAAGCGGAACATGGCCGAGGCCAGCGCGCTCATCGACATCCTGGGAATGCTCGAGCGCAAGACCGCCGGCAATCTTGCCGAAGACGAAGCGCGTCTGATCGAGGACGTGCTCTACGATCTGCGCATGCGCTACGTGCGCGAGGCCCGCCGCGGCGCGGGCGGAGGAAACTGAGCTTCATGAAGGCGACACGTTCGCTGCTGACGATGGGATTGATTTTCGGCGCGATCATCGGCGTCGGTGTGACCACTGCCGTTCGCGGCTGCGACGACGACGACCGGCGTGCCAATGCGCCGACTTCGCCGCCGGCCATGGAGGCCCCGCAGCCGCGCGGCCAGCGCGATGCCGATCGCGACACCGGCAAGCAGGACCGCGATGCCGGCAACCCGGCAGCCGACTCTGCCGAAGGCGCGCAGGGCGAGGGAAAAGTGCAGGAGCCGCCGCAGCTCGTGCCGCCTTCGCCGCCGGCTCCGCATCTGCCGAGCCAGCTTCCCGTGACCACGCGCGACGGCAAGGAGCCGCTGGTCGACGGGCTTCCGGACTTCAGCCGCCTGGTGGAGGCGCTGGGACCGTCGGTCGTCAACATCTCGACCGAATCCGAAGAGAAGGACGAGCTCGGCGGACAGCGCGGCAATGAAGGTCCCTTCGAGCCGTTCTTCCGCGGACCGCGGCGCAGCCTCGGATCCGGCTTCGTGCTCGATACCGGCGGCGCGATCATCACCAACTCGCACGTGGTAGAGGACGCTTCCAAGATCGTCGTGCGCCTCCACGACGAGCGCGAGTTCGAGGCCGAAGTCGTCGGCGTCGACTCCAAGACCGATCTGGCGGTGATTCGCATCAAGGGCGCCAGCGACCTGGTTCCGGTGCCGCTCGGCGATTCCGACAGCCTGAAGGTCGGTGAGTGGGTCGTGGCCATCGGCAATCCTTTCGGCCTCGACCATACGGTGACGGCAGGAATCGTCTCGGCCAAGGGACGCCAGATCAATCGTCGCAATCCTTACGACGACTTCATCCAGACCGACGCGGCCATCAATCCCGGGAACTCGGGCGGCCCGCTCGTCAACCTTGCCGGCCAGGTGGTGGGCATCAACACGGCGATCTTCTCGCAGGGAGGCGGCAACATCGGCATCGGCTTCGCCATCCCGGTCAACATGGCGCGCACGATCGTGCCGCAGTTGCAGGAGAGCGGACACGTCACGCGCGGCTGGCTCGGCGTCAAGATTCAGCCCGTCGATGCCGACATCGCACGCTCGCTCGGCCTGGCCGACGCCAAGGGCGCGCTGGTGGCCGAGATCTTCAGCGACAGCCCCGCTTCCAAGGCCGAGCTGAAGGTAGGCGACGTCATCGTCTCCTTCGACGGCGTCGAGGTGACCAAGTCCAGCGACCTGCCGGCCATCGTCGCAGGAACGCCGGTGGGCAAGACCGTCGAGGTCATCGTGATGCGCGGCGGCGAGCGCATGCCCGTCAAGGTCGAGGTCGCGCAGCTCCAGGACGAGGCCGCTGCCGCAAAGCCGGTGCAGAGCGGAGCGCTCGGCCTTTCGGTGCAGGACCTTGCCCCGGAGATGGCCGAGGAGCTCGGCCTGTCCAAGGACGCGCGCGGCGTGGTGGTGACGGCGGTCAAGAAAGGCTCGCCCGCCGAAGAAGCCGGGCTGCAGCCGGGTGATCTCATCCAGATGGTGGGCAATCGCAGCGTCGAGAACGCCGAGCAGTTCGCCTCTCTGCTTTCGGAAGCCGACAAGACCCAGAGCGTCCTGGTGCTGGTGCGGCGCGGAGATCAGACGCTGTTCCGTGTGATCAAGCCGGCCAAGGAGGACGGCGGCAAGACCGAGGACGACGACGGAGACGACGACGAGAAGAAAGACGGCGACAAGGAAGATGGCGGCGACGATCAGGAGGAAGGGGAGAAGCGGTGAGCCAGGGACGCGGCGGAAGAAGGAAGAGGACGTTCTCGATCGCACGGTTCGCGGCGTCGCTGGCTTTCGTGCTGGTGCCGCCGACGATGGCGCTGGGCGCACTGGGCACTTGGATCCAGTACGAGAAGATCGGCGCGCAGCTGGCGCAGAAGTTCGAAGGCCAGCGCTGGGACGTGCCCGCACGCGTCTACAGCGACTCGTTCCCGGTCTATCCGGGGCTGCGCGTGGACACCGACGCGTTTCGCCGGCGCCTGGACCGGCTCGGCTACGCGCGCGTCTCGCGCGAGCCGGAGCGGCGCGGGACCTACGCCTTTGCGAGCCGGCCGCGCGGCCTCGATCTGTACCTGAACGCCTTTCAATATGCCGATGGCAACGAGCCCGGCCGGTTCCTCCACATGGACCTGGACGAGCTCGGCCGTGTCATCCGCATCGTCGACCGCGGCAGCGGCGAGGAAGTGTACGATTTTCGTCTCGAGCCCGCGCTGATCTCGGGGCGCGGAGGCCGCGGCTTCGAGCAGCGCCGCGTGATGAAGCTGGACGAGTTCCCGCGCCTGCTGGTGCGCGCGGTGGTGGCAGTCGAGGACAAGCGCTTCTTCGATCATGCCGGCGTCGACATGCGGGCGATGGCGCGTGCGGTGGCGGTCAACGTCACCTCGGGCCGCGTCATCGAGGGCGGCTCGACGCTGACCCAGCAGCTCATGAAGAACTTCTTCCTGTCCGGTGAGCGCACCATGAGCCGCAAGATGAACGAGGCGGCGCTGGCGCTGGTGGCGGAGCGGAAGTTCTCGAAGCTCGACATCCTCGAGAACTACCTCAACGAGATCTACATGGGGCAGGGCGGCTCCAACGCCGTGCACGGCATGGGCGAGGCGGCGCGCTTCTACTTCGGTCACGACGTGCAGGACCTGTCGCTGGCCGAAGTCGCCACGCTGGCCGGCATCATCCGCTCGCCCAACTTCTACTCGCCGCACCGTCATCCCGAGCGCGCGCAATCGCGTCGCGACCTGGTGCTGTCGATGATGCACGAGCAGGGCGACATCAACGAAGCCGACTACCAGCTCGCCCTGAACGAGCCGATGCAGGTGATCGCGCCCGACGCCTCGGGCGTGCAGGCGCCGTACTTCGTCGACTACGTGGGGCGTGAGCTCGGCAAGCGCTTCCCGCGCCAGACCCTGGACTCGGACAGCTACAGCGTGTTCACGACGCTGGACCCGGAGCTCCAGGCCATCGCCGAAAGCGTCGTCATCGACAACGTGCGCGAGATCGAGAACGACATCGGCGAGGCGCTGTCCAAGGCGGGCCAGCCGCTCCAGGCCGCCCTGATCGCCATCGAGCCGCGCACCGGCGCGATCCGCGCGATGGTGGGCGGACGCGACTACGGCCTGAGCCAGTTCAACCGCACCGTCGACATGCGCCGCCAGCCGGGCTCGACGTTCAAGCCCATCGTCGCGCTCGCCGCGCTCGGCAGCGAGAGGGTGGGCGCGGTGCACTACAAGCCCACCAGCATCGTCATGGACGAGCGCATGCAGTGGGAGTGGCAGGGACAGGTCTGGTCACCGCGCAACTACGAAGGCGAGTTTTACGGCCCGGTCACCGTGCGGGAGTCCATCGAGCATTCGCTGAACTCGGCCGTCGCGCGCATTTCCAAGGACGTCGGCGTCAAGCCGATCCGCGACCTCGCCGTGCGCATGGGCATGAGCGCCGACCTCGGCGTCTACCCGAGCATCGTACTGGGCGGACATCCGGTGCCGTTGATGGACATGGCACGCGTGTTCAGCGTCTTTGCCACCGACGGCATGCGGCCGACGATCATGTCGGTCCGGCGCGTCAGGGACGGCAGCGGCAAGTCCGTTTACGAGACCAGTGTCGAGATGAAGCGCGTGGTGCCCGCCACCGACGCCTACCTGGTCACGCACATTCTCGAAGGCGTGATGGAGCGAGGCACCGGCGCCACCGCGCGGCGCAAGGGCTTCAAGCATCCGGCGGCCGGCAAGACGGGCACATCCAACGACTACAAGGACGCGTGGTTCGTCGGCTTCACCCCGGATCTCCTGACGGCGGTGTGGGTCGGTTTCGACGAAGCCGCCAGCATGGGTCTGGCCGGCTCGGAGGCGGCGCTGCCGATCTGGACCGACTTCATGCGACAGGCCCTGGCCGACCATCCGCATACCAGCTTCGACGTGCCGCCGGGCGTGGTGCTCGCCGACGTCGACAAGAAGACGGGCGGGATCGCCAGGCCGCAGTGTCCGAAGCAGGTCCGGGAGGCATTCCTGGATGGGGAGCAGCCGGGAGAGTATTGCCCTGAGCACACCGGGTCATGGCAGTGAGATCGACGCTTGAGCATGAGATGCGGGCGGGCGCGCATAGCGGGCGATCTGCGTCGTTGGACCGCTGTTCGCTCACTCCGGCGTACAGGAAGTACGCCTGCGCGGGCTCCGCAGCCGTCCGCCTGGCATCTCGCCCACTCTGCGCGTCCGGCGCTCGGGTGCAGGAAGTAGTATTGGATCGTTGCTCGAGAATTTCGGGGTCGGCCATTTTGTGAGGGGAGAAGAAGGAAGAGGTTTGATGTCTGGGCACTTGGATCGGTTCGTCGTCTTCGTGGGTGCTTGCTTGCTGTTGGCTGGGTGTGCGGCTCGGCCGGCTCGCGGGCCGGCTCCGCCGCCTCGGCGCCCTCCTGCCGTGGTGCAGAAGGCGAAGGTGCCGGTGGCGCCGGTGCGGGTCGAGAACTGGGAGGCGTTTCTTCACGCCAACGATGCGTTGCTCAAGGAGATCAAGCAGCGGGCCGGAGCGCTCAAGAAAGGTCCTGCGGGCAATGAGCCGGCGGAGCTGGCGAGCCTTCGCATGACCAATCGTGCGCGCGGCATGATCGAGAAGGGCTCGCCAGGCTCGGCGCTGGAGCTGCTCGAACGCTCCATCTCCATGTACAAGGGCAATGGCTACGCCTACATGTTCCTCGCCTACGTGCATCACCTGCAGGGACGCTCGGCGCGCGGCGCCGAGTTCCTCTCGAGCGCACGGCGTTACTTGCCCGACGACCCTCGCGTGCACGGCGAGCTCGAAGGCCTGTCGCGCTCGATCAAGTCGAACACGGAGAGCCGCGCTCCGGCCACGCGCCGCGCGTCCTGAGAAATTGTGCGCGTCCTCGGCGTCGAGACATCCTGCGACGACACGTCGGCGGCGGTCGTCGAGGACCGGCGCGTCCTCTCCAACGTGATCGCATCGCAGGATGCGCTGCACGCGCCCTTTGGCGGCGTCGTCCCCGAACTGGCCGCTCGCCGCCATCTGGAGACGATCACCGAGGTGATGCAGCAGGCGCTCGACAAGGCGGGCGCGCGCATCGAGGATCTCGACGCCATCGCGGTCACGCGCGGGCCCGGTCTGATCGGATCCCTTCTGGTTGGCGTGGCCGCTGCCACCGGTCTCTCGCTGCGCAGCGGCAAGCCGCTCGCCGGCATCAATCACCTCGAGGGCCACGTCCTGTCGCCGCTGGTGCATGCCGACCTGGAGATGCCGTTCCTGGCTCTGCTCGTCTCCGGCGGCCATACCTCGATCTATCTGGTGCGTGAGGTCGGTGACTACTTCGAGGTGTCGTCCACGCGCGACGACTCGGCGGGCGAGGCGTTCGACAAGGGCGCCAAGATGCTCGGCCTCGGCTACCCCGGCGGCCGCGTGATCGACGAGCTCGCACGCAAGGGCAGCACCACGGCGGTGGCCTTTCCGCGGGCGCGCGTGAAGGCCGATGCGCTGGCGCTGTCGTTCTCGGGCCTGAAGACCTCGCTCTGGGACTATCTTTCGCGCGGCAACCTGGCCTCCACCGAAGACGTCTGCGCTTCCTTCCAGGAGGCGATCGTCGATGCCCTCGTCGACAAGCTCGCCGCTGCATCCTCGCTGACCGGCGTCGAACGCATCGCCGTGGCCGGCGGCGTTTCGGCCAACAGCGGTCTTCGCGAGCGGGTACGCCAGCGCTGGCCGGACGCCGTCTTTCCGCCGATGGCGATGTGCACCGACAACGGCGCGATGATCGCGCACGCGGCAGTGATGCGGCTGCAGCGCGGACTGCCGGTCGACGACCTCGAAGTGCGCTCGCGGCTTCCTCTCGGTCCGCGCATGCCGCGCGAGCCTGCTGGTGGCGTGCGTGCCGCGCTCTGAGCCGTGACCGCGCGCGCGCGCTGGGGCCAGAACTTTCTCATCGACCGCCAGGTCGCCGAGCGCATCGTCGCGTGGGCTCAGATCGAGGATCGCCCCGTCGTCGAGATCGGGCCGGGCCGTGGCGCACTGACCTCGCTTCTTGCCGAGCGCGCATCGTCGTTGACCCTGATCGAGATCGATCCGAAGCTGGCTTCGTCGCTGCGAGAGCGATTTGCTGCCGATGAGCGCGTGCGCGTCGTCGAAGGCGACGTGCTGCGCATGGACCTGGCCGGCGTCATGAGTCCGGGCACGCACGTCGTCTCCAATCTTCCCTACGAGAGCGGCACGGCGATCGTGGCCTCGCTGCTTCGCATGCGCGGCGTGGTCCAGGAAATGGTGGTGATGCTGCAGAAGGAGGTGGTCGAGCGCATCGCCGCTGCGCCCGGCAGCAAGACGTTCGGCGGCCTGACTGTGCTCGTGCAGATGACGGCCGACGTCAAGAAGGGTCTGGTCGTGGCGCCTCGCGCCTTCCGCCCGCGGCCCAAGGTGGAGTCGCAGGTGGTTCGCATCCGCGTGCTGGACTCGCCGCGCCTGGACGTAGGCGACGAGGCCACGCTGCGCGAGGTCGTCTACGCGTCCTTCGGCAATCGGCGCAAGATGCTGCGCAACAGCCTCGGCCGATGGCTCGAGGAGCGCGTCGGCATTGCCGGCGCTGAGCGCGTGTTCGCGGCAGCAGGCGTTGCCTCGACCGTACGGCCCGAAGACCTCCCGCTTGCGGCGTTCGCCGCATTGTCGCGAGCTGCGGTTGCGGAACGCGCCTCGGCCGGTGGCGCTGCCGGTGCGACGACCGATGCGGGTGCGACGACCGATGCCGGTGCGACGGCCGATGCCGGTGCGACGACCGATGCCTGAGCTTCCCGAAGTCGAGACCATCCGCGTCTCGCTCGATCCGGTGGTGGTCGGACGTACCGTGGCCGAAGTCGAGCTGCGCACGCCCACGCTGCGATTGCCGCTCGGCGACGATCTGCGCAGCGCGCTCGTGGGCCGGCGCATCACGGCGACTTCGCGCCGCGGCAAGTACCTGCTGCTGGCGTTGGATGACGGTCGTACCTGGTTCTTTCACATGGGCATGAGCGGGCGCCTCCGCTTCGTCGATGGCGAGCACGTGCCGGCACTTCACGAACATCTACTGGCGCGCTTCGTCGAAGGCGGAACGCTCGTGTTTCACGATCCGCGGCGCTTCGGACTGTCGGTCGTCGAGGATGCAGCCATCAGCAAGCTGCTCGCCGACATGGGGCCGGAGCCGCTGGACGAGGTAGGGTTCAGCACCGACTATCTTTCCCGCATGCGCGCCTCCACGCGCCGCACCATCAAGGACGTGTTGATGGATCAGCGCGTCGTGGCCGGACTCGGCAACATCTACGTCAACGAGATCCTGTTCCGCGCCGGCGTGCGCCCGCGCCGCAGCATGAAGCGCGTGACGACTGCCGACGCAGAGCGCATCGTCGATGCCACCCGCGTCGTCATCGCCGATGCCATCGAGCACCGCGGCAGCACGATCTCGGATTTCCTCGACGGCATCGGGCGTCGCGGCGGCTACCAGTGGCGGCACTGCGTCTACGATCGCGAAGGGCAGCCATGTCCGCAGTGCGCGACGGCGATCAAGGCGATCGTGGTGGGGCAGCGCTCGAGTTTTTATTGTCCGCGGTGCCAGAGGTAGGGCGGGGGAGGCGTGGCGGACGGCGGGTAGGCCGTGGTCGGGGTGGTTCTGCCGCGGGGGCATTGCGACGAGGTAGTTCAGCCGTTCTCCTCGGTGCGAAACCGGGCTTGGTCGAGTCTTGAGTAGTTGCCAGAAATGGGGCGATTGTCCGGGACTTGACCAAGCGAATAAGCCGACAGCCTACCGTCCATGGCTGGCGGAAGTGGTTTGCGGCGGTGGTTGTGGCTGCGGTGGTCTCGGGGGCCACCACGAGCGCGGCGTCAGGTCCAGTCGTTGCCGGTTTCGCTCAGAGCGAACTTCACGACCTGCAAGCCGGCGATGTTGTCGCCATCGAACCCGCAGGAGTAGTAGGAAAAGCGCGTGACGTGACTATCGCCGAAAACGTCTTTGTAAGAGACGTGGCCAGTCACGGAGAGCACGCGCTGTCTAAATCCCGGTATGCGATTGAACGACTCGATGGGGATATCACACTTGAACCGATCCTGGAGTTGGGCGGGTTCGGTCGGCGGCAGAATGCCAAACACGGGGTCGTCCGATCCCTTGATCTTCTCACCACCGTCGATGCTCAGCCAAGCGTGCACAACCACGCTCCTGGCAGGCGTCTGTCCATAGTTCTTCAGAGCGAAATCATAAACCTGTTGTTCAACACCGCGGATAGCGCCTTCGGGCAGAGGCAGGAAGACCGTTCCTCTGCATTTCATCGCGGAACTCTCTACGAACACATAGGGGCGCAGCGACTTCCGCTCAGCGTCGGCGGTGGACTGCCAGACCAGCCAAGAAACCAGCAGACCAAAGAAAGATATCAGTACGCTCGGCTTGAAGATCTTGCTAAGCGGCCGGGCGGCAACGTCGCAATAGGCCTTGGCATAGGATTTGTCGTTGTCGGCGCGCTGGAGGGGGTCGGCGTGTGCTTGGGTATTCTGCGCAGACTGAGGAACCGTCTCGCAGTACGTCGCCGTACCGGCCAGAAACACCAACGATAGTGCGACAAATATCAGCGCAGTTCGCGGCTTCATGCCGCTATTTCTTCTCCGGCGGCAGACGTGACGCAAAGAGCTGCTGCACCGCTTCGTCAAGTGTGAGCGGGTACAGCGAAATCGGCTTTAGTCGCTCGGGTTTCGCTTCTACAGGCCTAGCCTTAGTTGCTGGAACGCGGGGCTTTTTTCTTTTGGTCGGCTTTCGCGCCACGGCCGCGTTCTCAGCATCCTGCTACGATCGCGTCGCAAATGGCGCGGTTGTTGCGGTTTTGCTTGAACGAGAATTCGTTCAGGTACAGCGGAAGATAGTCCTTGCTCACCTGTGGAAGGTTCCCACGATGCCGCGCTTCAGCATGGACCAGAAGGAATCCAGGTTCGCGGTGTGCACCATGCCATACATGGTGTCCTTGACTTACTCGCCGTCGCGGTGCGTCACGGTGCGGTGGCGGTTGCCGTACACGCGCAGGGCCTTGTAGTTGGGGTGGTCGTCCGTCGAGAGCAGCGAGACGCGCTCGCTGACGGTGCGCAGGACGAACTTGTGCATGGTGACCTTGTCGGTGTCCTCGAGCACCTCGCAGACCACGTTGCCCTTGCGAGCAATGGCGCCGATCAAGGCGACCTTGGGGTGCCGGCTGCGGACTTCCTTGCTGAAACGCTCCTTGATGTGGCGGTTCTGGGCCTTGCCACCAATGTCGTCTCGTCGACCTCAACCTTGCCGGTCAGGCGGGTGAAGATGCCGTCCTTCGTGGCCGCACGTATACGACGGCACATGTACGACGTCGTCTCGTAGCTGCCGGTGTCAAGCATCCGGTGGACCTGGAGGGCGCTATGCCCTTCCTGGATTGGCTCATCAGGAAGCAGCCACGTCCGAAGCTTGATGTTCGTGTTCTCGAAGATGGAGGTCGTCAGGACGGTGAAGCGGTAGCCGTTGGCGTTGCACTTCTTGCAGGTCCAGCGCGACCTTGGGGTTCTCGCAGCCAGGGCCCGTCACGCCCTTGAGCCAGCGTATGGCCACGAGATAGGCGTGGCGGGCTGCTTCGGTCGGAAACCGTTCCGGATCCTAGCGCGGAAAACAGCATAAAAACAGACCCGCGCGCTCTTGCTCTCGCCATTAGTTTCGTAGTATTTTCGTCTCAATGGTCGAGATGGGTGGCTCACGAGAAGCCGGGCAATCCGGGGCCCCGGCGCCCGCGTGGTCGAGAGGAGCATGCCGCGACGATCGATCGAGCTCCGAATCGCGGAGGCGGTCGCTGCGAGCCGTCGACCGGCCGCGCCGCCGGCGTCATGCGACCGGCGCGCGAGGTGTAGCCGAGACGTCGGATCGCACTGCGTGCTCGATCGCTGCGCTAGAAACCCATTGCCGACTGGTCCAAGCCAGACTCATCGCGGAAGTTCATCGACGCCGGCTCTGGCGTGATTTCGGGTTCAGCCGTCTCGCCGACTACGCTGCCGAACGCCTCCACGTGTCGGGGAGCAAGCTCGAGCAGGACGCTCGGATCGTAGCATCTCTGGCGGAGCTGCCCAGAATCGAGCGAGCGTTCACGGATGGAACCATTCGATGGACGCACCTGCGACTTCTGGTCGGTGTCGCAACGCAGCAGACCGAGTCCGGCTGGCTGCAGCTGGCACTGACCTCGACGACGCGTCAGCTCGAGGCTGCAATCAAGGGCGTGCGCCGCGGCGAGTACGCGCCGGGATCGCCTCGAGGCAGGGAAGCAAAAGATCCCGATGCGTGCGCGTCGTGTGGTCGTATGCGGTCGGCTGAAGGTCGCGAAGGAGACCGTCCAAATGCGTGCGCGTCGCGTCACGGTGCACGTGGAGCTAAAACAGACTGTGAGGCGGAGAGTCCAAATGCGTGCGCGTCGCGATCCGCTGCAGATGTCGCTACTGAAGACCGAGCAGCGGACGGTCCAAATGCGTGCGCATCGGGCCACCGTGCGCACGTACCTACCGAAGACCCACAGACCGAAAGTCCAAATGCGTGCCAATCGTGCGGCGCCGGCACGGCGTCAGGCGCAAACGCGGAAAGCCGCAACGAGACCACGTCTCCCGATGCGACCATCGAAGACCCAGTCGCCGTCTTCGACATCAGCACGACGCGCACCGGCCGGAAGTTGTGGCGCGCGGTTCTGGACCTTGGCTGTCGCATGGTCGGGGCCGACGTCCCTGCATCGGTCGTCGCCGAAGCCGTCGCGGCCGAAGCGATGAGCTGGCCCTACTGTGATCCGCCTGGCCCGGAGACGCCTCCGCAACGACGTCGCACGCCGTCCGACCGCGAGCAGGAGTTGCTCGCGCAGTTCCAGGCTCGCTACGGAACCATCGAGGGTTTTTCCTGGCTCGAGCCGAGACAGAACGAATCCGCGCGCAGCCGCGAGCTCGATCTCCTTCTGGCCGGCCTTGCCGAGGCCAGCCCCCGTGAGATCGACACTCGCCTTCGCACCGTCCTTCGGGCGATGCAGCGCGTGGATGGTCAGCTGAGCACTGTGCTGCGCGACATCGCCGACGCGCAGCGACATCACGTGCTCGGCTTCGCCAATCTTCGCATCTACGCGGAGTCCCGTCTCGGCATCTGCGGAGCCAAGGCGCTCGCGCTCGTTCGCCTGGAGCGGCAGTGCGGATACAAGTCGCCGCGTCTCCTCGACGCTTATCGCAAGGGCCGGGTCGGCTGGCTTGCGGTGACCGAGCTTCTGAAAGTCATCACCCGCGAGCACGAGAAAGAATGGATCGCCCGTGCCGAGGTCGTCACCTTGCGGCGCCTGCGGGCGGACGTCAGCTGGGCTCTGGACCGGCGCGATGATCCACGCGGCAATCGGTGTCAGGCGCCGCCGCCGATCGACCTCGACGTCGTGGCCGATGCGCACGCCCGCATCGACCAGGCCGACGTCCAGATGCGTGCGGAAACCGCGGCAGATCTGGGCAGCTTCAGCCGCCGCGTCGGTGCTCGCATCCGCATCGTGATGCCCGAGAGCGTTGCGAATCTGCTCGAAGAGGCCATCGAAGGCTGCCGCCGTGCCATCGAGCCTCGTTGGCGCGCCTTCGAACGCATCGTCGCGCACGCGTACCAGACGTGGATCGCACTTCCGCCGCATCCAAGCCCCGTTTTCGGGCGCGACAACTATCGCTGCCAGGCGCCTGGTTGCTCACGGAGGGGCTGGCTGCATCGGCATCACGTCCGCTACCGCTCACACGGCGGATCGGACGATGGATGGAACCTCGTGGCGGTGTGCAACGAGCACCATCGCGAGTACATCCATCTCGGCGTCATCCACGTCGAAGGCTGTGCGCCCGACGCGTTGCTGTGGGAGCTCGGGTGCCGCTCGGGCCAACCGCCGCTCATGCGCCTGCGAGGCGATGTGTACCTGTATAAATGAGAAGCGCGGACGCCTTCATTGCGTCGAGCGCTCGGTCCGGCAGTCGAAAGAATCTGATGTCAATGCGCGGCCATCGATAGTCGCGCGACCGCGGCACGCGCCAATCCGGCACGCGCCGATCCGGCACGCGCCGATCCGGCACGCCCCACCGCGCCACGCGCCACGCGCCAACGGGGCAATCGCGCTCGATCCTTGCCGCGCGCCGCCCTCTGTGGCATCGCGGGGAGGAACGCGAGCCGCAGCCACCTCTGTGGCATCGCGCAGAAGGAACGCCACGGCCGCAGCCACCCGGAGGTCGCCATGAAGCTGAGCTGGTTCCACCTGATGCCCTGGCGCTATCTGCCGGACGACTTCCGCGACAAATACCACAGCATCTGGGTCGATCTGCCCAATTCGCTGTACGATCCCAGACAGGGCCACCACCTCTACAACGAATACCTCGACATGCTCGAGTACGCCGAGACCTGCGGCTTCGACGCCATCGGCGTCAACGAGCATCACCAGAATGCCTACGGGATGATGCCCTCGCCCAACATCATGGCGGCGGCGCTGGCACGGCGTACGTCCAAGGCCAACATCCTGGTGCTCGGCAATTCTCTGGCGCTCTACAATCCGCCGGTGCGGGTGGCCGAAGAGTTCGCGATGCTCGACGTCATCAGCGGCGGCCGCCTGATCGCCGGTTTCCCGGTCGGCACCTCGATGGACACCAACTACTGTTACGGTGCCAACCCGCCGCTGCTGCGTGAGAAGTATCGCGAGGCGCATGACCTCGTCATCAAGGCATGGGCCGAGCGCGAGCCGTTTCCCTTCAACGGCAAGTTCACCAAGCTTCGCTATGTCAACATCTGGCCACAGCCCATCCAGAAGCCGCATCCGCCGATCTGGATTCCCGGGCTCGGCTCGCTCGAGACCTGGGACTTCTGCGCCGAGCACGGCTACAACTACAGCTACCTCTCCTTCAGCGGCTACAAGCGCGCGCACGCGGTCATGCAGGGATACTGGCAGCGCCGCGCCGCGCGCGGCCTGGACGACAATCCCTACAGCGCGGCGTTCTTCCAGCAGGTCTGCGTCGGCGACACCGACCAGAGCTGCGAGCGCGAGTGGTGGCCGCACGTCGACTACTTCTTCAACAACTGCCTGCACCTGTACCCGGGCATGGCTTCGGCTCCCGGGCACATGAGCGAGGCGTCGCTGCGCGCCGGAATCGTCTCGCAGGTGGGCAACACCGGCGGCAACTACGGCCGCGACAAGACGTGGAAGGAGCTGGTCGAGCAGCGC
>DASPNH010000074.1:0-14004 GCA_035626675.1 Binatia bacterium | reverse complement strand
GGCAGCATCCTCCGAAGAAAAACCCCGCGACATCGACTACCCGGCCTCTCCGCCGGCGCCGCGCGACCAGAGCCGCGCCGAGGCCGATGCAAAATCGGCGGGCTGCGTCTCGTGTCACACCGCAAGTGACGCCGCGTCCATGCATCGCAGCGAGGCGGTCGTGCTCGGCTGTACCGACTGCCACGGCGGGGATGCGAGCGTGTTCGGGCCCGAAGGCGTCACCTACGATGCCAATGCGAGCAGCGCCGCTGCCGCGCCTGATCCGGACGCCGCTGCCGGCACACACCCCGCCGTCGGCGCGCACCCTGCGGAGAGCGATCACCCCGTTGCACGCTCCCGCGCCTATCCGCCCGGATATCTGGACGCGCTCGAGCGCGCCCACGTCCTGCCTCGCTACCCAAAGAGCTGGCACTGGCCTTCCTCGGCGATGCCCGAGCGCACCTACACCCTGCTCAACCGCGAGGCGCCCGAGTTCATCCGCTTCGTCAATCCCGGCGATCTGCGCGTGGCTCGCGAAGCCTGCGGCGCCTGCCACGAACAGGTGGTCGGCCAGGTCGAGCGCGGCATGATGGCGACGATGTCGATGTTCTGGCAGGCCGCCGCCTACAACAACGGCATCCTGCCGATGAAGCGCACCATTCTCGGCGAAGCCTACACGCGCGACGGCAAGCCGGCGATGGTGCCGGGCCTTCCCGGCGACGAGACGCCGCAGGCCCAGGCGCGCGGCAACATCGAGAAGCTGTTCCCGCTGCCGTCGTGGGAGACCATTCCGCCCGCGGACAACTTCCGCGTCTTCGAGCGCGGCGGCCGCAACATCCGTTCGCTCTTTCCCGAGATCGGCCTGCCCAATCCGCTCGAGGAGCCGGGCCGTCCCGACACGCGCGCCTCCAACCGCGGACCCGGCACCGGCAATCGCGTCAGCATCCCCGTGCTCAACATGCACAAGACGCGACTGAACGACCCGGCGCTGTGGTTCATGGGGACCAGCGATCAGCCCGGCGATTACCGGGCCTCGGGCTGCAGCGGCTGCCACGTCGTCTACGCCAACGATCGCGATCCCGTGCATTCGGGGCCGTGGGCCACGGCGGGACATCGCGGGCAGAGCGCGACCGTGGATCCGACCATCGCACGCAGCGAGCAGGGCCATCCGATCCGGCACGAGCTGACGCGCTCGATCCCGACCAGCCAGTGCATGGTCTGCCACATGCACCAGCCGAACATGTTCGTAAACTCCTACCTCGGCTTCACGATGTGGGATTACGAGGCGGATGCGCCGCTGATGTGGCCGGAGAAACAGCATTACCCGGACGACGACGAGCTCGATCGCACCTACGACCGCAATCCCGAAGGTGCCGCCGCACGCGGACTGTGGCGCGACGTCGAGTTCCTGGCCGGCGTCTCGGCGCTCAACGATCGCACCAAGATCACGCAGTTCGCCGACTATCACGGCCACGGCTGGAACTTCCGCGCCGTCTTCAAGCGCGACCGCCATGGCCACCTGCTCGACGAGAAGGGCAAGCGCGTCTGGGACGAGGATCCCGACAAGTTCCGCAAGACCGTCCACATGCGCGACATTCATGCCGAGCGCGGCATGCACTGCAGCGACTGCCACTATGCCACCGACGCGCACGGCGACGGTCACATCAAGGGCGAGGTCGCTGCCGCCGTCGAGATCGGCTGCAAGGACTGCCACGGCACCATCGATGCACGCGCGACACTGCGCACGTCGGGGCCGGCCGCGCCCCCCGGCGGTCGCAACCTTGCCGACATCCGCAATCCCGACGGGCAGCTGCGCTTCGTGTGGCGAGGCGGGCAGCTCTACCAGCGATCGCTGTTGTGGCCCGAGCGCGAGTGGAAGGTCGTGCAGGTCAGGGACACCGTCATGCGCGGGAACGCCGACTACAACGCCGAGGCCGCGCGCGCCAAGACCATGACGCGCGATCGCAAACGCCAGGGCTGGGGACCGATCCCGGCCCGCCAGGATCGCGCCCACGACGACGCGGACATGGCCTGCTTTACGTGCCACAGCTCGTGGGTGACCACCTGCGGCGGCTGCCATCTTCCCATCGAGGCCAATCGCAAGACCGAGCGCCATCACTTCGAAGGCGGAGAGACGCGCAATTTCGCGACCTACAACCCGCAGGTCGCGCGCGACGACGCGTTCATCCTCGGCCGGCACGGACAGGTAAAGGACGGCATCATCGCGCCGGTGCGGTCCTCGTCGGCTCTGGTGGTCTCCTCCACCGACATCAACCGCAATCACATCTACGTGCAGCAGCCGCCGGTGGCTTCCTCCGGCTACAGCTCGCAGGCGTTCAACCCGCATTTCCCGCACACGGTCCGCACCGAGGAGACCAAGCGCTGCGACGACTGCCACCTCTCGGCCGCCGGCGACAACAACGCCATCATGGCGCAGCTCCTGGGGCTGGGGACCAACTACATCAACCTGCTCGGCTTCCATGCCTTCGTCGGCACCGAGGACAGCGTCGATGCCGTCCAGGTCACCGAGTGGAACGAGCCGCAGGCCGTGCTCGGCAGCTACCTGCATCGCTACGCGTATCCCGACGACTACGCGCGCCACCTCGCCGGCGGTCGCGAGCTGAAGGCGAGGGAGATGGCCGAGGCCAAGTACTCGCACGCGTCCGAGCAGGCAGCGTGCGTGCAGCTGCGCGGCGAGTACCTGTACGTGGCCGAGGGCGGCCGCGGCATGCAGGCCTACGACGTCGCCAACGTGGCCAACAAGAACTTCTCCGAGCGCATCGTCACAGCTCCGTTCTCGCCGCTCGGACACGACGCGCGTGTGAAGAGCCGCAACGCCACGTGCGTGGCACTGCCGACCACGCAGCTGATCCGGCCCGATCGCAACTCGGGCGCGCCCCAGCTCGACGAGCTGATGCTGCGCACCAATCTCGAGCAGCCCATGCATCCGGTCTACCGCTACGCCGCCATCACCGATGCCGAGGAAGGCCTGATTCTGACCGATGTGGTGACGCTCGGAGACTTCGAGGCGCGCAACAACTTTCTGTCGCGCGACGTGGTCTGGAATCCCGGCGGCCTGCTCAATGGCGCCGTGCACGCGACCTTCGCCGGACACGTCCTGTACGTCGCCGCCGATGCAGGCATCGTCGTCGTCGACCTCGACGATCCGCGCCAGCCGCGGCATCTGGCGACCATCCCCGTTGCCGGCGCGCGCGCCAGTTTCGTCCAGTTCCGTTACCTCTTCGTTGCCGGCGCCGAAGGCTTGTCGGTCGTGGACGTAACGTTGCCCGAGCGTCCCCGCATCGTGGAGGGTGCAGTGGTTGCGCTGGCCGATGCCCGGCGGGTCACGGTCGCACGCACGTATGCGTACGTCGCAGCAGGCAATCAGGGCATGGCCATCATCGACGTGGAGCGGCCCGAGCAGCCGCGCCTGCGGCAGTATTTCGACGCCGGCGGCACGCTTCGCGACGTGCGCGACGTGGCGGTGGCGATGACCAACGGCTCACTCTTCGCCTATCTTGCGGCAGGACGTGACGGTCTGGCCGTCGTGCAGCTGACCTCACCGGATTCCCAGCCTCGTCTCTACGGCTTCAGTCCCGAGCCCGTGCCCGAGCTGATCGCATGGAAGCGCACGGCCTCGCCGGCGCTTTCGGTGTCGCGACCGCTGGAGCGAGACCGCGCCGTCGACGAGACGGGTCATCAGATCGCGGTCTTCGGCCGCATCGGTGCACGCCCCTTCACGCTCGAAGAGATGCGCGCGTTCTTCCTCGACGAAACCGGGCGGCCCTGGACGGTCGAATAGGCACGCGAGCCTCGCGCGAGCCCTGGTCGCTCAACTTCCGGGCTATTCCTCGGCGAGGATGTGTTCGGCGCCTTCGCACAGCTCGCGGATGATGTCGGCAGCAGGCTGCACGCTGGTGACGTCTCCGACCGAGCGGCCGGCGTACAGGCACATCGCGGCGATGTTGCCGGTGGTCGTACGCGTCGGCGCCGGCACGGAGAAGCGCGGCAGCGTCATGCGCATTCCCGGCGCCATCTCGGTCTCTCCCACGCTGTCGTCGGAATGCGCCTCGGCGGCATCGATGCACGACTGCAGCACGCGGTGGGGCGCGTTCGGCCACATCACCGAGAACCTCCCGGTCAGGACTGCATCCTCAGCGGATGCATGCAGGAGCGCTTCGACGTACTGGGGATGGGCGCCCGATTCCTCGCTGGCAACGAAACGCGTTCCCACCCGCACGCCGGCGGCGCCGGCGGCCAGTGCGGCGGCGACGTCGCGTGCGTTTCCGATCCCGCCGGCCGCGAGCACCGGCACCGAGACGGCGCCCGTCACCTCGGCGAGCAGCGCGCTTCGCGGCATGGTGCCGCGGACGTGGCCACCGGCCTCGACGCCTTGCGCGACGACGTACCTGCAACCGGCTGCAACGGCCGCCTCGGCTTCGGCCACCGAGCCCGCCTGCCAGCCTACCACGGCGCCGCCGGCCGATGCGCGCCGCACCAGGGCCGCATCGGGCTCGCCGTAGAAGAACTCGATCACGCGCGCTCGAGTTGCCGCCGCGTCGAGCGCGTCCAGGTCCAGGAACGGCATCAGGAAGTTGGCTCCGAGGACGCCGTCGCAGCGAGCCGAAAGATCCTCGAGCGCCGCAGCAACGGCGGGGGCGGGCATCATCGGAAGACCGATCATGGCCAGGCCGCCAGCGTTGGCCACGGCCGCGATCAGCTGCGGAGTATTGATGCCGGGCATCGCCGCAAGCTGCAGCGGTACCCGGCAGCCGACCAGATCCGTGAATGCTGTGGCACGCATGCCGGGCATCTAGCACCGCGAGGCCGCCTTGGACAGGAATTGCGATGCCTCTGTCGAGGCAGCTACGTCGCCGGCGCGGACATGCGCATCGAGCGCGCTTGGCACGTTGCTCCGCATGCCGTAGGCGGGCTTCATGAAACGCCTGCTGGTTGCGGCGGCCGCGCTCGTGGCTGCCTTGGCTGCTCTGACCGTCGTTGCGCTCGAGGGCAAGGACGTCGCGGTATTGCATACGCGCGATTCCGACGGCATCGCGCGTGCCACGCGAGTCTGGATCGTCGAGGAGGACGGAGCCTGGTGGGTCGAGGCGGCGATCGCCGATCGTCCCTTCTATGTCGCCCTGCAGCAGGACGCACGTCTGGAAGTCGAGCACCGCGGCGAGAAATTCCTCGCGCGCGCGACGTTGATGCCGAACCCGGAGGGCCACGAGCGGATTCGGCGGATGCTGCGTTCCAAATACGGCTGGGCCGACGACTACATCGGCCTGCTGCAGGACACCTCGAACTCGCTCGCCGTGCGGCTGGATCGGGAAGCCATGTACGCCACCGAATCCGATGGTTGCCATGCGACCGCGGAAGCCTGCGCCGATGACGTCAACGCCTGCCGAACATCCGACGCAGGTTGCGGTGTCGATTGATGAACGTCAGGTGAAAGAGCGGCTTCTGCATCCGCCCGAGCAGCCATAGCCGAGGCCGGAAGCGAACGCGGTCGCGAACCGTGCAGCTCTCGCTGCCCTGCGGCTCGATGACGCGCTCATGCTCCCACATCGCCTGCGACAGCATCGGTGATCGCTCGAGGAACCGACGGCCCGGTTCCAGCTCGATCAGCGTGATGTCGTCGTAGTCGATCGGCAGCACTCCGAAGGCCAGGATCCAGCTGCGAAACAGTCGTTGCCCCAGCACGACATGCGACGGGTCGAGGCTGGCGCCAGGCGGCGCCGTCATGCGTGCAATCGGCGCCAGCTCGGCGTTGACGCCGTCGAGAGAGATCGCATGCGCCCATACCTTCTCGGCCGGAGCGCGCAGGACGCTGAACACTTCGAAGGAGAGGAAATCGCGCTTCATCGTAGCGGCTCGCTTTCGTCGCCTGGTGCGTCGTTCCGCGGCGGCAAAGCTTCATTCCGCCGCTCGCGTTGCTCCAACGGCTCACGCTCGTGCGGCTCGGCGTCGTGCGGCTCGGCGTCGTGCGGCTCGGCGTCGTGCGGCGGCGAGGTGACGTGCGGCTCGGCGTCGTGCGGCGGCGAGGTGACGTGCGGCGCGGCGTCGTGCGGTGCGGTGTCGTGTGGCGGCGAGGTGTCTTTCGGTGACGCGGCCGGCGGTGCGGCGGGCGGCTGCACTTGTGCGGGAACACGCTCTGCGGGCGGCTGGCCTGAGGGTTCGGGCACTGGCGGCGACACCACGCCACCTTGCAGGTCGCTCGTTTGCGGCGCGTCCTGTGGCAACGGCGGACGATGCGGCTCTTCCTGCCGCGGCGGCGCAGCCTGCGCTCCGTCCTGCCGCGGCGGCGCAGCCTGAGCTCCGTCCTTCCGCGGCGGCGCAGCCTGCCGCTCCGGCGGTGCTTGGCGCGGCGAGGCAGCTTGTGGCTGCTCCAGCGCCGGCGAGCGCGTCTCCGGCGCGGTTTCGAAGTTTCCGGTCGCCTGGAGCCCTCGCCCACGACCGCCTCGGCGTGCATCGCGCCACGCGGCAACCTGGTCGAACCGCCGCGTGCGATGCTCGCCGTGTTCGTCGAAACCGATCGCTTCGACGTCGCGCGGCGTGTCGAGAAATTCGACCACACCGTCGGGATCCACCACCATCGCCACGCTCCAGGCCGTCGCGATCGCAGCGTCGAGAGCGATGACGGCCGCCTGCCGGTTGGCGTCGATCAGCCGGCCGCTGCGCGGATCGAGAACATGCGCCTGGTTGCCTCCGCCGTCGTCATCGTGTCGCAGCGAATGCGTGATGGCCAGTGCGCGGTCGCGCAGTGCGATGGTGCCGGCGATCCCGCTGCCGCGTGGAACGGGGATCTGCCACGGATCTTCCCTGCGCGGCGGTCCGATGGCGACGTAGATGCCACTGCCGAAACGAAGCAGCGCACGGGTCGCGCCGAGCTCGCGAAGACGCGCGGCCATCCGAGCGGCGAGGTAGCCTCGGGCCACCGCGCCGAAGTCGAGCGCCATTCCGGCGCGCGCCAGCTCGACGCGATCCGGAGGATGCAGCGTGACTCTGTCACTGCCGACGTGCCCGAGCGCAGCTTCGATGGCGTCCTCTTGCGAAGCCGGATCGGTACTGAAGCTGCGACGTGCACGGACCAGTACGCCGACGGTGGCGTCGTAGGCGCCGCCGGTGGCGCGAGACATCAAAAGCGAGAGCGATGTCAGACGGTACAGGTCCGGAGTCACCTGCACCGGCCCCTGCCCCGCCTGCATGTTGAGCTTGGCGATGTCGCTTCGCGCATCGTCGGTGCGCAGCTCGCGCTCGAGGCGCCGGCCGACCTCGCCGGCCTGGTCGATCCAGTACTCGCCGGTCTGGCGGTCGCCCGCCTCCACGACCAGTTCGAGAATGGTGCCGAGCAGGTGCTGCGACTCGCGAACCTCCTGCGCGGCAGGGGAGGAGCTGGCGAGCAGAAGCACCATCACACAGAGCAACCGGGAGAGCGGGGTCGATGCCATCGGTTCTCGCTCAGGTCCCGGCCGGCGCCCCATAAGTCAAATGTTTCGGGGACCTAGCGCCGCCTTCCGCGTAAAAGACCCCCGCCTCGGGTTGACTCGATGCGGGAAAGTTGAAAATCAATTTCAACTCGCCGGCCCCCGGCCGGCCTTGGAGGGACCCAAAGAATGCAATGGAAAGGATGGATGGCCGCCGGAGCCTGCGTGGCACTGGCGACCTTGGCCCAAACCACCGTCGCGGACGCCGCCGATAAGGCGGCGATCTTGCGCAAGATGGAACAGCTCGACCGCCAGCAGCAGGCGATCCAGCAGCAGATGGAGGAACTGCGCCAGGAACTCGGACTGCCCGCCCCGACCGCGACGCCTGCGCGAGCGGGCGCGACCGGTCGCGTCGAAGAAGTCGAGCGTCGTCAGGACATCCTGACCGACGAGGTCCGCGTCCTGAAAGAGGCGATGGTCCTGCCCGAAAAGAAGGAGCTCAAGAGCACCTACGGCCTGGGACCGGCGGCTTCCAAGGTCTACGGCGTCAATCAAGGCTTGTCGCTCGGCGGCTACGGCGAGTTCAACTACAAGGAAAAGGTCGGTGACGGCGCAGGCGTCAGCGACGAGTTCGACCATCTACGGCTGGTGCTCTACACCGGCTATAAGTTCAACGACTGGATCGTGTTCAACTCCGAGATCGAGTACGAGCACGCCACCACCGGCGGCGGGGGCTCGGTTTCAGTCGAGTTCGCCACCCTCGACTTCCTGCTCCATCCGATGGCGAACCTGCGCGCCGGCCTCATGCTGGTCCCGATGGGCTTCCTCAACGAGATCCATGAGCCGCCGTTCTTCCACGGCAACGTGCGGCCTCAGGTCGAGCAGCAGATCATCCCGTCGACGTGGCGCGCCAACGGCGCAGGCCTCTTCGGTGAGATCGCGCCGGGCCTCGAATACCGCACCTACGCCATCACCGGTCTGGACGCTCTCGACTTCCGCTCCAGTGGCATCCGCGGCGGTCGTCAAAACGGTGCGTTCGAGAAGGCCGAAGATTGGGCCTGGGTCGGAAGGCTCGACTACTCGCCGATCGAGATGGTCACCGTGGGCGGCTCGGCATACCTCGGCAACTCGGGCCAGAACCAGAACTTCCTGGACACCGGCGCCGACCCCGACAGCACCGCTGACGACGTGATCTACAAGCCCGACGTATTCACGCAGATCTACGAAGCCCACGCGCAGTTTCGCGGATACGGCGTCGAGCTGCGAGCGCTCGGAGCGTTCAGCAGCCTCGACGACGCGGCCGAGCTGAGCCTGGTGGCCAACCAGACCATCGGAGGCCAGCAATACGGATGGTACGCCGAAGCCGCGTACGACGTCATGCCGCTCGTGCTGCCGGGTACGCGTCACTATCTGGCGCCCTGGGTCCGCTACTCCCAGTTCGACACGGTAGCGGACGTGCCCAGCGGTTTTGCGGACGACGAGTCGCAGGACCGCGAGATCTGGGAAGTCGGCCTGTCGTACAAGCCCATCACGCAGGTGATCATCAAGGCGGATTATCGTAATCAGAACTCCGATGGCGGGGAGCTTGCCGACGAGATCCGACTCGGTGCCGGATTCGCGTTCTGACGCGCACCGGAACCGCATCGTGGCGATGCTGGTCGCCGCAGGCCTTGCCGTCATGGCAGGGCTTGCGGCGCCGGCCGGCGCCACCGTCTTCCACGCTCGCGACGAAGCCCTCACCCTGGCCTTCCCGGACGCCGACCGCGTCGAGCCGCACAACCACTACTTGACCGATGCGCAGCGCGCCGAGATCGAGAAGCGCGGCCGCGCCAAGGTCGAATCCAACCTGGTCACCGTCTACACCGGTCACAAGGGCGGTGAGCTTCTCGGTTACGCCGTCTTCGATACGCACATCGTCCGCACGTTGCCCGAGACGTTCATGGTGGTGCTGAGCCCGGCCGGCCAGGTGATCGGCACGCACGTGCTGGCCTTTCACGAACCGCTCGAATACCTGCCCACCGAGCGCTGGCTCGGCCTGTTCCGCGGCAAGAAGGCCTCGGACGAGCTGCGCCTGGGCAACGACGTGGCCGCCATCACAGGGTCGACGCTGAGCGCGCAGGCCGTCACCGACGGCATCCGCCGAGTGCTGGCCATCTACGCCGTCGTGCTGCAGGGGAAGTGAAGGATGCGTTTCGTCGTCAGCGGCGAGTGGACCCGCAACAGCCTGCTCAAGATGATCGTGTGGTGCTTCCTGCTCTACACGCTGATCCTGTGGGCGACCTCGGCCGGCCTCTACTTCGCCAAGATGGACCTGACGCCGACCTCGGTGATCGAGTACTACCGCGGCAGCGAGGAGCGTTTCCTCCAGCCGCGCTCCTACCAGGGCATGCTCGAAGTGCTGCACTTCCACAGCTTCGCCATGGGCATCCTGCTGCTGACTCTGACGCACCTGCTGCTGTTCGTGCCGATCTCGATGCGCATCAAGGCCTGGGGCATCACCGTCTCCTTCCTTGCCGGCATCGCGGGCGAGCTCAGCGGCTGGGGCGTGCGCTTCGTCCATCCGCTCTTCTCCTACTCCAAGATCTTCTTCTTCCTGCTGCTCGAAGGCACCGTTCTTCTGCTCATGCTGGTGGTGGCGCGGGCCCTGCTGTTCGAGCAGCCCAGTGCCTACGAGGACAGCGATCCGACCTGCGATCCCGACCTCGACGGCGACGCGACCTGAGCCGGTGCGCGCGATCGTCGCCGCGCTGATCGTTGCCGTGCTCGCGCCGGCGGCGCACGCAGGCATGGCCAGCGTCGGCATGCCGGTGATGGGAACCGTGCTCGAGGTCACGGTCGTGGCCGCCGACGATGTCACCGCCCGCCGCCTGGCCGATGCAGCCATCGCCGAGGCCAGACGCTGGGACGACGTGCTCTCGACGTGGCGCGAAGACGCCGAGCTGGCGCGCTTCAACGCGCGCGCGGGAAGCGGACCGGTGGCCGTCAGTGCGACGCTGGCCGCGGCACTGTCGCGCATGCAGGCGCTGTCGGCGGCAACCGGCGGCAGCTTCGACCCCGTCTCCGGCGCGCTCTCACGGCACTGGCGCGAGGAACACCCGGGCACGCCTGCGCGCATCGTCGATGCCCAACGGCATCGAATTGCGCGTGCGCTGACGCTCCAGGGTCAAAGCGCGGCACTGGCGCAAGGCACCGCCGTCGATTCCGGCGGCATCGGAAAGGGCATGGCACTGGATGCGATCGCGACGATGCTTCGAGCGGGCGCAGCCACCTCGGCCTTCCTGGATTTTGGCGGCTCCAGCCAGCTCGCCATCGGCGCACCTCCCGCCTCGCCGCAGGGTTGGAAGGTCGTGGTGGCCGGCCTCGTGCCCGGCGACGTCGCCGGAATGCTGCTGCTGCGTGACCGTTCGATCTCGACGTCGCGCGCGATCGGCGCCGGCAAGGCCGGACCCATCCTCGATCCCGAGGTCGCAGCTCCCGTGCCGCCGCCGCGGGTAGCCACGGTCGTCGCTGCCGATGCCACCACGGCCGAGGCCTGGTCCAAGGTTGCCATCATCCAGGGACGCGCCAGTATCGAGCGGGCGGCGAAGCTCGGGGTGGAGGTGTTCTACGAAGACACCGCCGGCCCTGCTCGCTCGCCCACCCTCCTGCTCGAAGCGCTGCCCGATTAGCGGAGAAAACCTGGCCGCGCATCACTCCACTGCTTGAACATGATGTTCAACATCCGCATAGTGCGGCCCAGGATCGATTCGATGATCGTCTGCGAGTGCGAGAACGTTTCCGACGCCCGGATCCGCGAGACCATCGCCAAGGGCGCTCGCACCATCGGCGAGGTCACCCGGCGCTGCGGAGCAGGCGGCTGCTGCCGTTCCTGTCATCCTCAGATCGGCCGCATGCTGCGCAACGCTGCCGCGGCCACGGCAGCCGTCGAGGCGGAAGCCGATTCGGCGCCCTCGCCCGTTGCTGCCGCAACGCCTGCCGCCAGCTGACCCTAAAAGACTGCGCCCGAGAATGGGCCGTGAGCGCGCCATGCACTCGCAGTGCGCCGCTTGCTGCGGACCCGCAAACCTTCGCCGCCGGTAACGGCCGCAGGCTCAGCCGTACATGTGCTCGTGAAGTCGCGCTCGGTGCTGTTCGGCCACGCGGTCGGGATCGCGGAACACGAACGAGAGGACGACGCCTGCGAGGAACCCGCCGGCATGGGCCCAGAATGCCACGCCGCCGCCCTCGCTTTGCAGGGCGGGAATGCCGCCCACGATCTGCAGCATGAACCAGTATCCGAGCATCAGATAGGCGGGAACCGCCGCGCGCGTGACGTAGAAGCCGAGCGTGATGATCATGTCCACGCGCGCGTGCGGAAAGGTCACCGCGTAGGCGCCCATCACTCCGCCGATCGCGCCGGAGGCGCCGACCATGGGGACGGCGCTTGCGGGATCGGAGAAGGCCTGCGCCGCCGCCGCGGCAAGCCCGCAGATCACGTAGAAGGACGCGAAGCGGAAGTGCCCCATCGAGTCCTCGACGTTGTCGCCGAAGAGCCACAGGAACCACATGTTGCCGAGGATGTGGAACCAGCCGCCGTGCAGGAACATCGAGGTGAACGGGCTGGCCCAGTTGGCAGCGGCGTGGTCGATGACGCAGGCCGCGTTCTGACTGATGGGAACCTTGAGACCATCGGGCGCAAGGCCCAGCAATTCACCGGGAATCAGTCCGAGCTGGCACACCGACGCACTGAGCGCCGGCTCGCCTCCCATGCCTTGCAAAAGGACCCACGCGGCGCCATTGAGCGCCACGATGAGGTAGGTGAGCATCGGCGTCGAGAGCGAGGGATTGTCGTCGCGAATCGGAAACACGCAGGCTCGATCCTAGACCGGAATCCGCAGAGATGCTTGCCACCCCGATGCCGCAATGGAGACATGCATGAGCGTCGAAGTCACCGCGGTCGATCACGTCTACGTCACGGTCTCCGACCTCGACCGGGCCGAGCGCTTCTACGACGGCGTGATGCGCCTGCTGGGATTTCGCAAGGGTATCCGCGCCATCGGCGGCGACCCGCACTTCCACTACTTCAACAAGGTCACGCAGTACTCTGTCCGGCCGGCGCGAGGTGGTGCGGCGCACGATCCCTACGGTCCGGGCCTGCACCATCTGTGCTTTCGCGTGGGCTCGCGGGCCGAGGTCGACGAGGTCGCCGCCGGGCTGCGGGCACTCGGCATCGATGCCAGCCAGCCGGCGCTGTATCCGCAGTACGCCGACGACTACTACGCCACGTTCTTCGAGGATCCCGACGCCATTCGCCTCGAAGTCGTGGCGCTGCGCCGCATGCGCACGCTGGTGATGGAGCATTGGGATCAGCTGACCGAGTTCGAGAACCCGGTTCAGAAGGCCGGCCTGGCCTGACGACCGCTTGGTGCGCCGCGCGTAAGACGTGCGAAACTCAAAGACGCCGCGGGAGCCGACGGCGACGGCGGCAGGCCGCGCGGCGGTGCCGCGGTTCGCGGAAGTCGCGGCGCGCCTGCCGCGCGGATGCGAGCAGGCGCGGCCGCATATCATCCAGAACTAGAACCCCTGGAAGGATCCTCCGCCGACCCACTGAAAATTCCCGCCGGCGGTCTTGTTGGCGCCGCCGCTGACGGTGGAGCCGTCGCCGCTGGCCTGGTTGTTCCCGCCACCGCTGACAACGCCGACGTCACCGTCGACGAAGTTCTCGATGCCGCCGCTGATCGAGCCGCTCAGGCCGTCGACGCGGTTGTCTTCACCGCCGGCGATGGTCGAGCTCTCGCCGCGTGCGTCGTTGCGGAAGCCGCCGAGAATGGCCGAGAAGTCTCCGCTGGCGTCGTGGTCGGTGCCGCCGAGGATGCTGGCGGCATCGCCGGTGATCTCGTTGTCGACCCCGAAGACGACACCGCCGGCCGAGGAGTAGGTATGGAAGGAGCCGATGACGAGGTTGTGCGAGCCGTCCTTCTCGTCGTCGTCATCGTTCTCGTCGTAGCCGATGATGACGTTGCCGACGCCGTTGGTCGGCGAGTAGGTCTGCCCGGCGCCGCTGACCACCTGAAGGTTCTGGCCGGTGATGCGCAGGTTGTCGCCGACCACCGAGACGTGGTCGAGAAGCTCCTCGAGCGCAGCCAGGCGCGGCTCCAGTTCGGCGCACTCGCCCGTGCACTGCAGGTCCACGGGCTGTCCGACCGCGGCCTTGAGCACGGCGAGGGCATCGCTGGCCGCGACGTTGCCGTCGTTGGTGACGTCGCCGCACTGCTGCGCTGCCGCCTCGCGCGCGGGCGTCAGAAGAAAGCAGAATCCAAAGGTTGCTACCGAAATCTTCCAGTTCACGTTCCGCATCATCTCCGTTCTCTTTGTTTCTGCCTTGCGTGGGCAAAGCCTGACCGGCCGTCGCGTCGTCCGACGCGCGCGTCAGCGCGGCCCACCTCCGACCGGGAATGGGGACAACTCCGAGGGTGCTGCGCGCCGGGGACCCGGCCTCGCGAGCGGGGCCCATGATAAGGCGTGCCCGGCGCAAGTGTCCAGACGCGGATGGCCAGCGGCAGCGATTGCGCATGCCAACCGCCACCTGCTGCAGGTCGGTGCCGGACCGCTTGCCGGG
>DASPNH010000073.1:0-3248 GCA_035626675.1 Binatia bacterium | reverse complement strand
GTCCGCGCCATCCACGGCGGCGGTCCGAACAAGGGCGAGGACTACTTCGCCACTTGCGGCTCGACGGTCTGGCACGAAGGAGACGACATCGACATGCCCTGCGCGTGCACGACGGCCACAGCCAACTCCACCGCCACGCTGGCCGTCGGGGACATCGACGGCGACGGGATTCCCGAGATCGTCGTGCCGAATGAGAACTCCGGCCTGACGGTTCTGGACAACACCGGCGAACCCATCGCCGAGACCGGTCCCAATCAGTGGGTGAGCTATCCGGGGCCGGCCCCGGTCATCGCCAACCTCGACAACGACGGTCTGGCCGAGATCGTCGTCGGCCGTCACGCCTTCACGATGTCCAAGGACCTGCAGATGCTGTTCGTCAACCGCTTCAGCGGCACGCTCATGAACGGCATCAACAACCTCGGCCCGGTTCCCTGCGTTGCCGACATTGCCGGCGACAGCAGGCCCGAGATCGTAGCGGGTTCCACCGTCTATGCGTTTCCCGAGCCTCCGCCGGGAGTCACCACGATCGAGGAGTGTCCGGGCGGAGCCATGGACGACTTCTGCCTGGGGCGCCTGACGGTCGTTTGGGACGCCCAGGCCGTCAACGGCAGCGTGGTGGTGCCGAACGCGCAGCGCGACGGCTTCTGCGCCATCGCCGACGTTCTGGGCACCGACGAGACGATCGCGCCCGGCCCCGACAATCCGCTCGACGGTACGGCCGAGGTCGTGCTGGTCGGCGAAGGCTATCTGCAGATCTACAATGGCCAGACCGGCCTCTCGCGTCGCTTCATCAACATGGGTCTGGGCTCCGACGGCGGCACCCCCGCCCTCGCCGACACGGACAACGACGGCTTTCCCGAAATCGGCGTCGGTTTCGGCGCCCGCTACGCGCTCGTCGACCTGCAAAGTGCCAGCCCTTCCTGCCCGGCCTGGCCCAATGCGTTCGTGGACAGCGGCAGCGGCCTGCAAGGCAACGCTCCTCGCACACCTGGCGCAGCATGCGCCGTCGACGGTGACTGCGCGGGCGGCGCCGTCTGCCGCTCCGGCAACTGCGTGTGCTTGCACAACGGATGGCAGCGCGTGATCGAGGACGACTCGAGCCGCGCCACCGCTGCAGCAGCATTCGACATGAACGGCGACGGCGCGAGCGAAATCCTCTACAACGACGAGTGCTACCTGCGCATGTACGACGGCACCACCGGAGAGGTGCTGCTCAAGCACCGCTCTCCGAGCCGCACGCGCATCGAGAGCCCCGTGGTCGCCGATGCCGACCGCGACGGGCGCGCCGAGATCGTATGGTCGAGCAACACCGATGCGAGTTTGTGCTCCGAGGGCTCCAACTACCCCAACGGCGTGTTCATGTTCGGCGATTCGTCCGAGACGTGGGTTCCGACGCGCTCGATCTGGAACCAGCACAGCTACCACGTCACCAACGTCGCCGACGACGCCGGCATCCCCGTCATCGAGGCCAACAGCTGGATCGATCAAGGGGAACAGCCGTTCAACACCTATCGGTCGAACACCAATACGTGCCCAGTGCCCTAGGCAAGCCTGAACGTCTGCTGCCGGCGGCGAAATCTTCGCCGCCGGCTGCTGCCCGCGTGCGGCTGCGCCTTGGTCGAGCGGACGAACATCTACTCGCCGCGCATTCTGGGAAATCGGCGCGCCGGCGTGCTTCACGTAACCGGCGGCGTCGTCACGGGCGGCAGAAACGCGTTCGTGTCGGGACTGGTCCGAGAGTCCCTCCCGGGCGCACGGTGCTCGACCTTGTCCATCGCGTGCAGAGCCCGATGTAGAAGCCGCGCTCAGGTCGGGTCGCTGACCTGCGGGCAATCCAGCGTCACGGGAAGCCCGATGGCGAACTGCAGATCGAGCAGCGCGTCGGTTGCCATGACGGCGCCGCTGTCGTCGACGTCGCACACGCACAGCGCGCACTGGCGCAGCCCCACCGAGGTTCGCAGGATCGCCCCGGCATCGACGGCCGTGATCACCCCGTGCACGAGGGCCGGGTCGCCGCAGTCGTTCGGGCACACCGCCGGGATGGTCGTCGTGCTCGTGCTCGTCGTCGTCGGTGCCAGCGTCGTCGTACTGGTGCTGGTGGTCGTGGTCGGTGCCAGCGTCGTGGACGTGGTGCTGGTGCTCGTGGTCGTCGTGGGTTCTTCGGTCGTCGTCGTTGCCGGCAACGTCGTGGTCGTGGTGGCCGGCAGCGTGGTCGTCGTGGCAGGCAGGGTCGTAGTCGTCGCCAGGACGGTCGTCGTCGTCGCCGGAAGCGTCGTCGTGCTGACAGGCATCGTCGTGGTCGTGGTCGCCGGCTCGACGTCGAAGGCGCTGTAGGTGACGGCGGCCTGGGAGAAATTGTAGAAGCCGACGCGTCCGTCGGCGAAGTCGCCGACGATGTCCAGCTCCAGGACGTCGTCGACGTAGACCTGCAGGCTGGTCGGCTGGAACACGAAGCGGAACGTGTAGGTCACGCCGTCGGTGAACCCCGAGGCTCCGAGATTGGTCCCGCGGGCCAGTTCGGTGACAGCGCCTCCGGTGTGGTCGACAAAGTCGGTGTGGCCCCAGAACTCGTCGGCAGTGGGAACGCCGGTGACGAGCGAAACGGCGAGGCCGGCGTTGGCAGTCGTTCCCGGGGTAGTCGAAGGATCGCCGAAATCGAAGGCTTGTGTGGCCTGCTTCCAATCGACGAGCAGATACTCGGCGCTCGCATTGGTCGCATCGCCGGGCTGGAACCCCAGCACGAAGCCCATGAAGTCGTCATCGCCGTCATTGCCGACGACGATCTGTCCCTGGATGTCGGTGCCGATCGCCGTGAAGTCACTGAAGAAGACGGTCGGTTGTCCGTTCACCGACTGAGTCACCGAATCACCGCTCATGGAGACGGTCCAGACGCCGGCGTTGAAGCCGGAGACCGACGCGTACGACTCGTCGGTCCATGTGGAGAGATCGACAGGAGCGGCCAGGGCGGCGCGGGAAGTCAGGATCAGAGCAGCAGCGATCGTGGTGATGCGGGGAAGGATCGAAAGGATGCGGCTCATCGTTATTCCTCTTTGGCTGCGTCCCTTGCCCACATCCATCGAGATGCTGCGCGGGGTGGCGGCTCCATGGCAGAGTTGTCGACCGGTCGAAGCGGGAAGACCATGCCGGATCCTTCGATCCGGCCAGCGCCGAAAGATCACCCGATCCGGCTTCGCAAGCCAGCCGCGGCAGCGGTCTGCAAGCTGGCGCCTTCCCACATGCGCGCCGCG
>DASPNH010000072.1:0-34263 GCA_035626675.1 Binatia bacterium | reverse complement strand
TCGAAAACGCTTTCGTCACCATCGTTTCGTGCGTCCCGGTCGTCGAAAAAGCGACTTGATGGATGTCGAGAACCGCCTCGTCCCGCGACAAGGTACGAGCCTGCCGCCGCGGGCCGCCCACATCGACAGGAGCACTATATGCAACTGACACCCTATCTGTTCTTCAATGGAGACTGCGCCGCCGCCCTCGAGCTCTACGAGCAGTGCCTCGGCGCCAGGATCGTGGTTAAGATGACCTACGCCGAGGCGCCCATGGCCGACCAGATGCCGGCCGAGATGCGTGACAAGGTCATGCACTTCCAGATGGAGATCGACGGCAACACCGTCATGGGCGGCGACGCGCCCTCGCACCTCTTCCACAAGCCGCAAGGCTTCTACATCGCCATCCGCACCGCCGAGGTCGCGCAGGCCGAGCGCATCTTCGCGAGCCTCAGCGAAGGCGGAACGGTGAGAGAGGCGATGAACGAGACGTTCTTCGCCCACCGCTTCGGAATGCTCATCGATCGCCACGGCACGCCGTGGATGGTCCTGTGCCAGAAGCAGCCATAGGTCCAGAGCCGAAGTAGCCACTACCCGACCGAGGGCGCGCCCAAGAGACGCGACCGGAGCGGCGGCGACTCCGCGATGATTCGCGAATCGGCCTGCCTCGTCCCTTTATTCGTACGCGTGCCGTCGTATGAATGCAGCGGCCCGTTCAACCTCAACGCAAGGAGTACCCCATGGCCGGAAACGTCCGTCCCATCCCCGAGGGCTACCATTCCATCACTCCCTACCTGATCGTCGACGACGGTGCGCGCGCGATCGAATTCTACAAGCAGGCCTTTGGCGCCACCGAGCTCTTTCGCATCCCGTCGCCCGGCAACAAGGTCGGGCATGCCGAAATCCGCATCGGCGATTCGGTGGTCATGCTCGCCGATGAGCATCCCGAGGTCGGTGCGCGCAGCCCGCGCTCCATCGGCGGCTCGCCCGTCAGCATCATGCTCTACGTCGAGGACGTCGACAGCGTGGCCAAGAAGGTCGTGGCTGCAGGTGCCAAGGTCGTGCGCGAGGTGAGCAACCAGTTCTACGGTGACCGGGCCGGAACCTTCGAGGATCCCTTCGGCCATCAGTGGCACGTGCACACCCATGTCGAGGACGTGTCGGCCGAGGAGATGCAGCGGCGCTCCGAAGAGGCCTCGCGCTAGGCCGTCGTGGCATCGCGGGCGGTGCCCGGTTACGCGTCCGCCGCTCGCCAGGCGATGTCTCTTCGTAGAGGCGGTCCCTGCGCAAAGCGCGTGGGCTATCGGCGGCGCGTGTCTTTGCCAAAGCCGTTCCCATACCATCGCCGGCCATGACGGCTGCGCGCCGCAATCTGCCCTGGTTTGCCCGCCCGCGAGTCTGGGCGGCGGCCGCGCTTGCCGTGTTCGCGCTGGACCGCGCCTTCCCCGAGGGCATCGCCAACGCCGAGAGCGCCGAGGAGGTCTTTCGCGTCCTGCTCAAGCTCGTCTCCATCGGCGCGGTAGCCATGGTCGTAGCGGGCATCTTCACGTTCGTCCTGATCGCCATCGCTCATCGCGCCGTCCTGCGACGCACCGGGCCGCCCGATTGGGTCGACGGCTACCTGCCGCTGTTCGCGGCCGTCGGCTTGCTGGTGGGCTGGGCGGGTTGGGAGTTCATCTTCTATCTGACCGAGCATGGGGTCCCGCCCGGCATCTGGTGGCTGGCCATCTTCGTTTGGGCCGGGACCTTCGGCCTTCTCGAGGCCGGCGTGCGTCTCAAGCAGTACCTGCGCTGAGCCGCTGCCGAGCCTTCGCCGGCTTTGCCAATCCGGCCCGGGCCGTGTTCAGTCCGCGCCAGCTTTGTTCGACGGGCCTTCGCTGCCGTCTCGAGAGGAGTCTCATGCGTCCATCGTTCCGATCCCTTTTTCTGCGTGCGCTGGCAGCCGGCCTTCTGGCCGTGGCCATGCCGGCAACCTCGCCAGCCCAGACCTGCGGCGACGTCTCCGGCGACGACAGCGTTCTGGCCTCCGACGCCCTGCTGGTCCTGAAGAAGGCGGTCGGCCAGGACGTCGAGCTGACCTGCACCGGCGCGTGCGCGGAGCTCGAGGCACGCGTGGCGCAGCTCGAGGCGATCCTGGCCAACTTCAGCATCGCCGGAGACACGGTGGTCCTGACCGGCGCCAACCTGCAGATCGTCAGCGGCAGCGGAACCACGGGAGGCGAGCCCAACGGCACCGGCAACCTGATCGTGGGCTACAACGAAGGAGTAGGCGGGCAGGAGCGCAGCGGGTCGCACAACATCGTGGTCGGGCGCGAGCACGAGTACACGAGCTTTGGCGGCATCGTCGCGGGCAACGGCAACACGATCGAAGCGGCCGAGGCCAGCGTGCTCGGCGGCAAGCAGAACGTCGCCAGCGGCACCGCTTCCAGCGTCAGCGGGGGCAACCAGAACGAGGCGTCCCATACCTACGCGTCGGTGGCCGGCGGTTTCCTGAACGTCGCCAGCGGCCAGCATGCGACCGTGGGCGGCGGCTGCGAGAACGTGGCGAATGCCACGTTCGCACACGTCAGCGGGGGTCAGCAGAACACGGCCAGCGAAGACTGGGCCACCGTCACCGGCGGGCTGAGCAACGAGTCCACCGGCTTCCACGACTGGCGCGGCGGATCGATGTTCTTTTCGACGCAGTAAAGCGCGTGGCACGCCGACGCATCACGTGGCACGCCGCGGATCGGGCTGACGGAAGCTAAAGCGGAAGGAGTGAGTGTAGGGGAGCTGGCGCTTCGGAAGGAAAGCGGGGTACCGGAGACGGGTCGGATCCGGCACCCCGCACAGGTCTACCTCTTTACCAGCGGCTGCCGCGATCGCCGCGGTCGTCGCGACCGCGGCCACCGCCGCCGTCACGCTCACGAGGCTTGGCCTCGTTGACGCGAAGGCTGCGGCCATCGAGCTCGGTCTGGTCCAGGGCAGCAATGGCCTTGGTGGCAGCCGTGGCTTCCATCTCGACGAAGCCGAAACCGCGCGAGCGGCCCGTGTCGCGGTCGATCACGACGGAGACGGAATGAACGTCGCCGTGCTGCGAGAAAAGCTTGCGCAGCGCTTCTTCGGTGGTCTGGAACGGGAGGTTACCTACGTAAATCTTCTTGGACATGGTCTTCCTTGCGCACGCGCTCGCACTCGAGTCGCGTGGTCTGGTCTCGTCAATCCTGCGCGTACGAAGAATTGGGAGAGGAGTGGGTCGGGTGGTTGGTCGGAAACGATTCCGAAGCGGGACCCGGGGCGGTGATCCCGCTTCGGAAGAAATCCTTTTTTCGTTAACTCATTCTGGAGCCGGGGGAGCTACCAGCGACGGCCCCCGCCGCCGCCTCGGTCATCGCCGCCGCGTCCGCCGCCGCCTCCGCGTCCGCCGCCGCCGCCGCCTTCACGGGGCTTGGCTTCGTTGACCTTCAGATTGCGTCCCTCCATCTCGTACTGATCCAGGGCTTCGATTGCCTTGGCCGCGCCGTCGGCCTCCATCTCGACGAAGCCGAATCCACGAGGACGTCCGGTGTCGCGATCGGTGATGAGGGAGACCGAGTGGACCTCGCCGTGCTGGGCAAAGAGCTTGCGGATCGCATCTTCGGTCGCGCGGAAGGGAAGGTTTCCTACGTAGATCTTCTTCGACATCGTACTCCTTGGCGCGCGCCGCCCCCACGGCACGCATCTTCGTTCATCGCACTTCGGCTTCCGAGACGGTCACAGATCCGGTGTTGCTTCTGTGGGAGCGGGGGCTGAGGGCATGAGCTCTGGAGAGGAGATATCTCGCTACGGCAGGATGATCAGTACGAACAGCCGCGGTTTTCACCGCACCTAGGGGACAATTAAACATACTTGCCAAAGCTTGCCAACCCCTGAGACAGCAATGTACCCCTCGATTCGCCGTCCGAAAAGACCTGCCCTGTCATGTTCTCCAGCCATGAGTTAGAAAGTGCCGCGGCTCCATCATTGGCCATGGGGCGAGGGGGACCATTGCGATACTGGATCTTGTCACTGTCCGCGTTGATCGCGGCCGATCTCATGTTGCCCGAGCCCGCCCGCGCACGGCGGGTCCACGTCATCAAGCAGGTCACGCAGCTTACGCAGGGAATCGTCGAAAGGCCGAGGATTCAGCAGGTTCGGGGCGAGCTGGTCAGCTTCGTTTCCGACGGCGACGTGCTCGGCCCCGGCAGCGCGCACGCAGGCAGGCGCGAGGTCTACATGTGGACCTTCGCCGACGACTCGCTGCAGCGGGCCACCGATACGGCCGGCGGCGAAAGTTACGACGCATCGCGTGTAACGGACGACTTTCGCAGCAAGCGGCCTCCTTACATTGCGTTCATTTCGACCGGGGACCTGGTTCCGGGCGTGGGCAATGCCGACGGCAATCCCGAGCTGTTCCTGTGGACGGTGGAGACCGGCGAAATCCGCCAGCTGACCCAGACCCTGGCCCCCGTCGTCAACGCGCTGCCGCATCCCAGCGATACCGGCGACTGCATCGTCTTCGAGTCCACCGGCGATCTCGACGACAACGACGGCAGCTATGGCACTTCGGGCCCCAGCGGCTACTCGAACGAGGATGGCAGCCGGGAGGTCTTCTACATCGACTTCCACGACAATGGCTTCGACAACTTCCACTTCACGCAGATGAGCGACGGGCCGGTCGGCACCACCAGCGCACACGGCAGCGTGGGCGGCTACTTCTACTTCAACCAGTGCCACACGCTGACCTACCAGTCCGATCACGATCAGCTCGGCAACGGATCAACCGGAACCAACGTCTACGAGTTCTTCCGCCAGGAGGCGATCACCAAGCAGGTCTCGCTACCGGGCAACCTCGGCGGCACCAGCATCGAGCCGATCATGTCGGGAGCCGGGCTGTCCTCGGGCGGGCCCTCGGTCGTGTTCGCCAGCGACGCCAACCTGTTCGGCTTCAGCACCAGCGGCTTTCAGATCTACAAGATGGGAACGCTGACCGGGCAGCTTCGTCAGGTCACGCTCGATCCGCTCGGCGGCCATCGCAGGCCGACCGTCAGCGACGGCAGCTCGGCGGTGTTCTTCGAGACCACGGGGGAGCCGGCCGATCCGGACCGCGGGACCAAGGTAGGCCCGCCCGGTCCGCACAACGCCGACGGCAACAGCGAGATCGTGCGGCTGACCGGCCGCAACCGCGTGCACATGATCACGCGAACCGAAGGCTGCACCAACGACTACGCCACCATCAACGGCAACGGACGCGCCGCCGCGTTCCGTTCCGACTGCGACCTGGTCCCCGGGCACAACCTGCTCGGCCAGCAGCAGGTGATGGCCTACTACGAGGTCCACTTCCGCGAGTTCCTCTTCAAGCCAGAAGACTGCTCGATCCTGCAAGGCTGCTGCAGCACCGCCAACGGCTGCTACGAGGAAGTGCTCGGCCGCTCCTACAAGAATCGCTGACGGGAAAAAGCGTTCTGGTGAGCCGGGGACGGCTCACCAGAGCCCATCCCATCGCGGCTCGCACGATCGCCGCTAGGCTTGCTGATCGCGCTCGTTGCCGGAAACGGTGCCTGCGCCTTTATTCGTTACGAGTCCCAGATCATGGCGCGGGCGGCGGCTGTCTCGGACAACAGGACGTCGGCCGGGGAGCGCTTGTCGATGTGGCCGATCAGGCCGTTGTAGACCCCGAACCCGCACAGCTCCTGCAGCCGCGGCGAAAAGCCGCGCGCGACGTTCAGCGGGATGCCGAGCTGCTGATTCTCCTGCTGGCGGATGTAGCCGGCGCAGTAGTTCATCGCCAGACCCATGCGCCGCTCCTGCGTGCGGTTGGCGCCGCCGCCGTGCCAGAGACTGCCGTGCCAGATCAGCACCGAGCCCCTGCCCATCTCGGCAGCGATGGAGTCGTACGGCTTGCCGTAACTCGGCGAGCGGTCCTTCAGGTGCGAGCCCGGAATGATGCGTGTAGCGCCGTTGGCTTCCGTGAAATCGGTCAGCGCCCACATCGAGTTGCACACCGTGGGCGGGTGCGGCTTCGGGATGGGAATGAGCTGGTCGTCGGCGTGAATCGGCTGGGCGATCTCGCCCGCATCGATGGCGATCGACGACAGCGACGACACCAGACATCCGGCATCGAGCACTCCCTCGACTACGGGCAGCACGTTCTCGTGTACCGGCACTCTCTCGAAACATTTGCCGCGCGCGAGCAGGTTGTAGATGCGCACGGTGTTGGCGCCTTCGAACGTGTTGCCGGCCGGGACCGCGCCGAGCTCGCGCTCCAGGCGTGCCAGCGCCTCGTTCAGCTCACCCACGAAGTCGGGTTCGATGGCGTTCTCGATGATGGTGTAGCCGTCGGCGGCAACCCGCTCGACGTGCGCCTGGACATCCTGCGGCTTCATCGGCCGATCAAGCCGCGCGTTCGCGAGCGGCCCGGAGATGCTCGGGCACCAGGGGCTCCACGCCCAGCTCCTGCAGCAGCTTGCGGTCGTGGTCGCAGTCGGGATTGCCGGTGGTCAGAAGCTTCTCGCCGTAGAAGATCGAGTTGGCGCCGGCCAGGAAGCAAAGCGCCTGCGCCTCGTCGGTGAGGTTGGTGCGCCCGGCCGATAGCCGCACGATCGAGGCGGGCATCATGATGCGAGCCGTCGCGATCATTCGTACCAGTTCCAGCGGGGGCACCGGCTCTGCATCGGCCAGTGGAGTTCCCTCGACGGCCATCAGCGTGTTGATCGGAACGCTCTCGGGATGAACGGGAAGGTTGGCGAGCTCGACGAGCATCCCGCAGCGGTCGTCGATCGACTCGCCCATGCCGAGGATCCCGCCGCTGCACACGGTGATCCCGGCCTCGCGCACGTGTCGCAGCGTGGTCAGGCGCTCCTCGTAGGTGCGCGTGGTGATGATCTTTTCGTAGAACTCGCGCGAGCTGTCCAGGTTGTGATTGTAGGCGACCAGGCCGGCGTCCTTGAGCCGCCGGGCCTGTTCGCCGGTGAGCATGCCGAGCGTCACGCACGCTTCCATGCCGAGGTCTGTGACGCCGCGGACCATGTCGCAGACGCTGTCGAAGGCAGGTCCGTCCTTCACCTCGCGCCAGGCGGCTCCCATGCAGAAGCGGCTGGCGCCCGCCTGCCTGGCCGTGCGCGCCGAGGCCAGGACGTCCTCGACCTGCATCAGCGGCTCCTTGCCGACGGTGGTCTGATAGTGCGCGCTCTGCGGACAGTAGGCGCAGTCCTCGGGACAGCCGCCGGTCTTGATCGAGAGCAGAGTGCACAGCTGCACTTCGTTTGCGCAGTGATGGCTGCGGTGGACGCTCTGGGCACGAAAGAGGAGGTCGGTCAGCGGAAGGTCGTGCAGAGCGCGGGCCTCGGCAACGGTCCAGTCATGGCGAATGGGCGCAGAATCCATCGCGCGTCTTTACTGAGGCCGCCGGGAAGGCGCAACGGGCGGTGAAACGGGGAGCCTGCGAGACGGCAGGGCGGACCTAACGAGACTGCGGTCAGGTACGGAATTGCTGGGTGCGGCCCCAGCAGGCCCCACAAAAGAAGAGAGCGCGACCGGCACGAGGTCGGCCGCGCTCTCATTGCGCACGTCAGGTCAGGTGCCTTCAGGCCGTGCGACGACCGCGAGCCTGGTCCGAGCTCACCGACTCTTCACCCGTGCTGGAGATGTCGTGAGCGCCTTCCCGCTCCAGAATGTCCTTGGCCCGGCTGACCTCGTCGCGGCTCTCCGCGTGCACCGAGATCAACGCGTTGCCCTCGCGGATCTTGCCTTCGTAACGCTTCGCCTCGTACTCCGGCATGCCCAGACCGATCAGCGCGCCGGTCAGGCCGCCGGCGGCCGCTCCAACGGCCGCGCCAGCCAGCGTCGCCATGATCGGGCCCGCCGCGATGAACGGGCCGACCCCGGGAATGGCCAGAGAGCCGATTCCGATCATCCATCCCAGCGCACCGCCGAGCAGACCGCCGGCGCCGGCGCCGGTGGTAGCGCCTTCGGGCGCCTTGGTGTTCTGCTCGTGCGCGAAGTCGCGCGATCCCGTCTTGTCGGGGAACAGCACCGAGATGTCGTCACCGGAGAAACCCGCGGCCTTCAGCGCGTTGGCGACTCGTACGACCTGAGACTCACTATCGGCAATTCCGAATACAGCCTTCTTCATTTGATCATCTCCTGTCGTCCGCATCGCGGACGAGAATTGGCGGAAGCGGCGAGCTAGTTGCTCGTCGCGATCTCGATCTCGTTCTGAACGCGCTTGACGCCGGCAACACGCTGCGCCGTAGCCGCCACGGCGGCCTTCTCTTCGGCGGTGGAGACCGGGCCGCGCAGGGTCACCACACCGTTCTCGGTGATGATCTTGACGTTCTGCGCATTGGTGGACAGGGAATCGTTGGCGACCACCGCCTTGCGGATCTCCTGCGTGATCGTCACGTCCGCAGTGGTGTTCGACTGGTCATCGGCGGTCTTGGCCGTCTCGTTGCGATCGCGGACGTTCTTGCCCGAGTTGTCGGCCTGATAACGGTTCGGGTCCGAGTCGGCGCCCGGAGCCGGTGCCATCGCGCGACGCTGATCGGTGCCAGTGCCGGCGTTGCCGGCGGGGGCAGTGGCCTGCGCGCCAGGGGCCGGGCTGCCCGGTGTGTTCATGTTGCGCCCCTCGACGTCGCGCGCCGCGTTGGCGGTTCGCTTGTCGTCGGCAGAATCGCCTTTGACCAGACCACGATCGTCATTGGGTGCGCCATCGGCGCTCCGCATTCCTGGACCCGTCGTGTCCGAGTCCTCCGGTCCACTGCATGCCGCAACGGCGCCTGCGATCATCAGCACTGCAATCAACTGTTTCATATCTCAGTCCTCGGCTTTGGAGTTTTCACCCCGCCGATGCAGCGGGGTCGATTCAGGTTCGACACGGTGAGCCTAGACGCGATTCAACTGGTGCAGCAACAACGCCGATAAAACTTGCGCGACCGAGACAGCTGTCGTGCATTGTCGTCACCTCGTTCCCACCACATGAGCGACGCGAGTTGTGCGCACACGCGCGGGCGACCCCAATGCTGGCGGGTTGCGCTGAGGGAACGCGCAGTGGGTGTTGTCCATTTCTCCGCCCGTTCCTCGGTGGCCGCGCGCCCCCAGCGTCACGCCTGAACCTCCCGAGGTGAGACTTTTCGAGGGAGATCGCATCAGGCCGCCTTCCGCCCACGCCTGCCGTGCAGATACTCGCCGCTCCGATCCACCCTAACTTTCAGGAGAAGCCCAATGATCAAGCCACATGTGTTCCCTCTAGTCGGTACGGTAGCCGCCGCTGCTGCCGCAATCCTGCTCGGCACGTCGTCGCCGGCCGATGCACTGTCGTGCGGCGCCGAGTGCAACCAGGTGCGCCGCGAGTGCATGGATGCCTCCAGCGGCGGAGCAGCGGGCCGGCGTGAAGTCTGCGACGAACGTCGGTCCACCTGTCGTGAGCAGTGCGCCGCCGCAGAGGCGGCGGACCGGGGCTGCGGCAACGACTGCGCCAAGGCCGCAGCGGGCTGCTTCGACGACGGCGATACCGCCGCCGAAGACGAGGCCTGCGCCAACACGTTCAGCACCTGCCTGGATGCGTGCGTGACGGGCGAAACTCCGACGACGACGGAAGCGCCGACCACCACCACCACGGTGGCGGAGCCGACTACGACATTGCCGGAGGTGACGACGACGCTGCCGGCGTGCGAATGCCCGGAAGAGGAGTAGACGCGTAAGGAAAGAACAGTGTCCCGGGCAAATGCTTCTCGAGACGCGCCCAGGACCGCAGGAGCAGGCGTCCCCGACCCGGCACGCCGGATCGGGGACGGCCCCCTTTTCATCAGGCTCTCGCAGGCGGTGATGCCAAAAGTTTTGAGCGAGCCATCGCTACGTGCACGCGCGCTGCGTGCAAGCGGATCGCCCGGCCGGCGCGCCGCTCAGCCCTTCGGCGGCGAAGCTTCCATCTGCAACTCGATCTCGACCTCGTCACCTACCAGGACGCCGCCGCTATCGAGGCTCTTGTTCCACTCGATGCCATAGTCCTTGCGGTTGAGTTTGGTGGTCCCGGCAAAACCGGCCTTCTTGTTGCCCCACGGGTCAGTGGCGACGCCGTACCACTCGACGTCGATGACGATGGGCTTGGTGACCCCGTGCATGGTCAGCTGGCCGTGCAGCTTGCCGGAGGTCTTGTCGGCGCTCACGTCGGTGAGCTTGTCGGCCTTGAACGTGATCTCAGGATGGCGGGCGACATCGAAGAAGTCCTCGTTGCGAAGATGTGCGTCGCGCTTCTCGTCGCCGGTGTCGATGCTGGCGACGTCGATGGATCCTTCGACCTTGACCGTGTCGCGTTTTTCGGGATCGAGCGTGACCGTTCCCTCGAACTCGCCGAAGTGGCCAGCCACCTTGCTCAGCAGATGGCGAATGCGAAAGTTTACGCTGCTGTGGGACTTGTCCACCTGGAACGCGGTCTGCTCGGCGCGAGCCGGGGATAGCGGAAGCAGTAGCCACACACCGACGGCGAGGGTGAGGAAGGCTCTGGTCATTGCAGGTCTCCTTGGGATCGTGGCGCTCGAAGGGTGATCAGAGTGATCTCGCGAGGGGTCCAGAGACGGATCGGCTGCGCCGTCACTCCGAGCCCCATGTTCACGTGCAGCATGCTTTGGCCGTGCCGATACGTGCCGCGCGGGTAGGCGGTCATGAAATGGGCCAGGGAAGCATGGCGCGTGCGCGGCCAGGGCAGGGCGAGCTGGCCGCCGTGGGTATGGCCTGCCAAGGTAAGCCCGATGCCGAGGCCGGCAGCCTGACCGAAAAGGTCGGGACGATGCGAGAGCAGGATGGTCGGTGCGTCCTCGTCGATCTGCGCGCGTAGCGGAGGCAGCGCTTCGTGCTCGCGTACGCCGCGGGCCCAGTCCAGCCCCGCATCGTCCAAACCGATCACGTGCAGGCGCGCCTGCCCGCGGGCGATGGCGACGTGCTCGTTGCGCAGCACGGTAAAGTCGGTGTAGCGGCGCAGCAGCGCGGTCACCTCGTCGGCGCCCGAGTAGAAATCGTGGTTGCCCAGGATCGCCAGCACGCCGTCTCGCGCGCGCAGCTTGCCGAGCGCCGTAAAGGTCAAGGGAGCGTGGCGGGTGCCGTCGGTGACGTCGCCCGTGATGACCAGCAGATCGGGCGCCAGCATGTTGATCGCGCTGACGTGGGGCGCGATCGTCTCGGCGTCCATGAAGTTGCCGAGGTGGATGTCGCTGATCTGGATGACGCGGTAGCCGTCGAATACGGGATCGAGACCAGGCAGCTCGATCTCCAGCGGCAGCACGTTCAGTTCTCGCTGGCCTCCCAGATAACCGTGGGCGACGGCGGCAGCCACCGTCACCAGGCCGACCGAGCCCAGCACCTGTGCGGCCGCCAGCGCGTGTCCGGGCTCCACCGGCAGACCGGCCATCGAGGCGACGCCGAGCCATGCGCCGGCAAGTCCCCAGAAGGTGCCGTTCAGCAGCAGGAACACCAGTCCGAACAGCGAGGCGAACACCACGCTGACGTAGACGCGCTCCAGAGCCGGCCGATGAAGATTGGGTGCCCCCGAGTGCAGCACCAGACGGTTGAGCAGGTGCACGACGAGCGGGCCGGCCACGTGCATCCACCAGGGGACGTCGATGCCGGCCACGACGATGAGCATCCATGCGATGCATGCCCACAGCGCCACTGCTGCCGTGAAGATGAGGAGCCGAAAGAAGTACCGCCAGAACAGTCTCTGCACTATCGGAACAGATCCTCGCCCCGCGGGCGCACCAGGTCGCCCGCCGAGCCGTCGCCGGCCTGGTACGGATAGCCGCGGATCAGCACCGCCGGAATCCCGGCAGCCTTGCCCATCACCAGCCCTGCAGCCGCGGCGAGCTGGTCTGCCACGGCGATCAGGGTGTGCTCGAGGCCGCGGCCGCTCCAGTCGGTGCGACCCAGATGATCGTCGAGAACGGCAAGGCCGCTGGCGCCGATCGCGAAATCGATCTGGCCGAGACGCCACGGCCGCCCGAACGTGTCGGTGACGACGACGGCAATGCTGACGCCGAAACGTTCCAGCAGGCGCGTGCGAAGCTCGTCGGCGGAGCGGTCGGCGTCGAGCGGGAGCAGGGTGACCTCGCCGTCGTGAGCCTGGTTGGAGCGGTCGATGCCGGAGTTGGCCGAGACGAACCCCTTGCCGGTTGCGGTGATCAGGTGGCCGTTGCCCATGCGCAGGACCTCGGTGGCCTCGCGCAGGGCGAGCTCGACCATGGCCGGATCCTTCTCGTACGTCCTGGCGAATTCGAGCGCCTTCTGCGACGGCTCGACCTGCGCGAGCTTGACCACGCGGCCCTCGGCCTTGGAGACGATCTTCTGACACACGACCAGGACGTCGCCTTCCTTGAGGCCGTAGCGCGCAGCCTCGATGGCGTCGCCGAGCAGGCGGCCGAGGTCCTGGCCCGGATGCACCGAAGGCAGACCGGCAATGGGAAGCAGGACGATGGAGCTCAACGCGGCTTCCTGCGTGCGGACAACTGGCGAGCTTTCGAGTGCTGTGGCGACGCTGCTTTGGAATGGTCGGGCGCGGGCGCTTCCGAAGAAACGTGTCTGTCCCCTTCATTCAGGAAGCGGGCCAGGTGCTCGGCCTTGAGCGGGTCCAGGATCAGGATGTCGTGCTCGACGATCTGCATGCGCGCAGACGCAGAATGGCGCGGACGATCGCCCGGCGCCACTACCAGCGTCGAGGCCAGACCGCGGTAGAAGTCGGCGATAGCGGTCACGTCGGCCTTGTGTCCCATGCTGCGCAGCATCGCCGCCAGCGGGCCTTTGACGGCGCGTCCGCCGATCAGCGGACTGACCGCGACGACGCGCTCGCGAGCCGCAGCCAGCGCACGCTTGATGCCGGGGACGGCCAGGATCGGACCGATGCTGACGAAGGGGTTGCTCGGCGCGATGATGATGCGATCGGCGCGCTCGACGGCATCGAGCACGCCCGGCGCGGGCTTTGCCGCCCGTGCCCCGCGGTAGCGCACGCCCCTGACCCTGGGCCGTCCGCGCAGGCGCACCAGATACTCCTGGAACGCGAGCTCGCCGCGGTCGCTGTCGATGACCGTGCGCACCGGCTGGTCCGACATCGGAAGAACGCGCACGCCCACGCCGTGGGCGGTGGCAATCTCTCGCGTCACCTTACTGAGCGTGGCCCTCTCGGACAGGCGCCAGCTGCGGTAGACGTGCGTGGCCAGATCGCGATCGCCTAGCGCGAACCATCCCGGCCCGGCCAGGCGATCCAGGGCCTCGCGGACGCGAAACGTGTCGTTCTCGATGCCCCAGCCGCGCTCGATCGGCGCGAGGCCGGCCATCGTGTAGACGATCGTGTCGATGTCGGGCGAGACGTAGAGGCCGTAGAAGCTGTCGTCGTCGCCGGTGTTGACGATGACGGTGATGTGCTCGTGCGGCACCACGCGAGCCAGGCCGCGCAGCAGTCGCGCGGCGCCGACGCCGCCGGCAAGAAGGGTGATCAATTGCGTCGCGCCGGCCTTGGCTCAGCCGGCCAGCGCCGTTTCGCCGAATCCGAACCCGGCCCCGTCGTCGTCCTCGATCTCGTCGATGAGCTCGTAGACCGTGTTGCGCTGGCGCGGGATGCGGCCCATGCGCCGGATCATCGCCTGCAGCTCTTCGACCGACGTGAACTCGCCGGCGTCGGCGCCGGCCTCGCGCGAGATGCTCTCTTCCATGAGCGTTCCGCCCACGTCGTTGCACCCGGCCGCAAGCGAGAGGGTGGACAGCTCGTGCCCGAGCTTGACCCACGAAGTCTGCAGGTTGTCGATGAGGCCGCGCAGCATCAGGCGGCTGGTGGCGTAGACGGCAAGGTCGAGCTGGCCCTGCGGAATCGGCTTGACCAGGCCTTCGGCGTACAGGCGCGTCTCCTGCCAGATGAAGCGCAGCGGCACGAACTCGGTGAAGCCGCCGGTCTGCTGCTGAATCGTGCGCAGCAGATCGATGTGCCGCGCCACGTGCATCGGCGTCTCCAGATGGCCGTACATGACCGTGGACGTGGTCGGCACGCCGAGCTGGTGCGCCGTCGTGATGATCTTGACCCAATTGGCCACGTCGAGCTTCTTGTGGCTGAGGATCTCGCGCACTTCGTCGTCCAGGATCTCGGCCGCCGTGCCGGGGATGGTGTTGAGGCCGCAGGCCACCGCTTCGCGGATGAACTCCTCGTAGGTCATGCCGGCGCGGCGCGCGCCGTAGTAGATCTCCATCGGCGAGTAGGCGTGGATGTGCAGGTCGGGGAAGGCGTCGCGGATGGCGCGCAGGAGCTCGAAGTAGCCGTCGGCGTGCATCTCGGGATTGATGCCGCCCTGCATGCAGACCTCGGTGGCCCCGCGCTCGACACCTTCGCGGATGCGTCCGAGCACGCGGTCGATGGGATGATCGTAAGCCAGCTCGCTGCCCTTCAGGTGCGCGAACGCGCAGAACTTGCAGCCCACGAAGCAGATGTTGGTCCAGTTGACGTTGCGGTTGACGACGTAGGTGACGATGTCGCCGACGTCCTCGCTGCGAATGTGGTCGGCCGCGGCGACCAGGGCCGAAAGCTCGTTACCGCGCAGGGTGAGAAGATGCGCGCCTTCCTCGACCGAAGGACGAGTGCCTTCCAGGGCACGCGTCAGAACGCCGGCGGTGTAGGCATCGACGCTGGCGATGCGGCGCTCGAGGCTGCGGTCGTCGAAGAGCAGATGATCGACGCGATCGGGAAACTCTTCGGTTTCATAGCTCATGGACGGCTCCTTGCGGATCGCAGGCTCGGCGGCGGACCGCGTCGAGGAAAGGCATCAGCTCCGGATCGACGAAACGCTCGTCGATGTATTCGTCGTAGACCGGAAGGCGCGGCGCCAGATCGTAGCCCTCGTCGCGGCAGACGGCCGCAAGACGCGCTACGGCCGGCCAGGCAGCCTCCGGATTCACGTAGTCGATGGTAAGCGGCGAGATGCCGCCCCAGTCGTTGATGCCCGCACGAATCAGATGATGCAGGTTGCCGGGCGAGAGGTTGGGCGGCGCCTGCAGGTTCATCCGCGGTCCGAGCACCAGGCGCGCGATGGCAACGGTGCGGACCATCTCGGCGTCGCTCATCTCGGGAGCGCCGGCCATCTTGGTCATGTCCTTGGCGCGGAAGTTCTGAACGATGATTTCCTGGATGTGGCCGTGGCGCTCGTGCAGGCGGCGCAGCGCCAGCAGCGAGGCCACGCGCTCGGCTTCGTTCTCGCCGATGCCGACGAGGATCCCGGAGGTGAACGCGATCTGCAGCTCGCCGGCCTCGGCGATCATTTTCAGGCGCCGCACCGGCTCCTTGTCGGGAGCGTGATGGTGCGGCATGCCCTTGTCGCGAAGGCGCGGGCTGACGTTCTCGAGCATCAGGCCCATCGAGACGTTCAGGGGCCGCAGCATGGCCATCTCGCTCTTGGAGAGCAGCCCGGCGTTGGTGTGCGGAAGCAGCCCCTTGGCCAGCGAGATCCGGCATGCGAGCGCGACGTATTCGGCGGTGCTGCCGGCGCCGTGCTCGGCAAGGAAGGTCTTGAAGCCCCGGAAGGCAATCTCGGGCTTGTCGCCCAGACACATGAGCGCTTCGATGCAGCCCAGGCGCTTGCCGCGCAGCGACCAGTCGGCGATCTCCTGCGGCGACATCGTCCATTCGCCGGCGTCGCCGGGATCGCGGCGGAAGGTGCAGTACGTGCAGCGGTCGCGGCACAGGTTGGTAACGGGCAGGAAGACTTTGGGCGAGTAGGTCAGCGTGCGGCCGTGGAAGGCGTCGCGCATCGCGCCGGCGATCTCGCACAGCGAAGCCAGATCTTCGGGAGGAATCTGCAGAAGAGCGTAGGCGTCGTCGTCGCCGAGAGGCTCGCCTCGCGCAGCCTTCTCGAGCGCGATGTCGGCTGGGTTAGCCATGAGGGATCGTGAAGATCTCGGCACCCGAATTCACGCTGCGCTTGTACGCAGCCGCCGGGGGGTTGTCAAAGTAACATCAAACAGCCGCTATCCGGGGTCAGGCGAGCCGAGGCCGGCTCGTTAAAACCATCTCCTCGCGGCTCGCACGCTCGCCGCTAGACGTGCTCGGCGAGGCAGCAGCCGAAAAGGTGTCTGACCCCTTTTCCTTTTCGGCTTAAGGGGACTGTCCCCTTAAGCCGGTTTCCTTCACGCGCGGGCGTCGTCCGGGCAGTCCAGGCCCAGCTTGTCCATGCGGTACTTCAGGATGCGGCGGGTGGTGCCGAGCAGCTCGGCGGCGCGGGTCTGGTTGTAGAACGTCTGGGACAGCGCCTGCGCGATGATGTCGCGCTCGAACTCGTCGACGGCGTCCGACAGCGACTTGATGCCGGACAGCACCTGAAGCGCGGTGTCGCGGTCGCCGTCGCCGGTCAGCTCGGCGCCCATGTCGGTGGGCAGGTGATCGGGCTGCAGCATCGCCGCATCGCCGCTGAGCACCAGCATCCGCTCGATGACGTTCTCGAGCTCGCGCACGTTGCCAGGCCAGGAGTGCTCGAGCATGCGGTCGACCGTTGCCGCCGCCAGCTCCTTGCGCGGGATGCCGAGCTCCTCGCTCTTGCGGGTCAGGAAGTGGCCGATCAGGTGCGGAATGTCGTCGCGCCGGGCACGCAGCGGCGGCAGGTCCACCGTCACCACGTTGAGCCGGAAGTAGAGGTCCTTGCGGAAACGTCCCGACGCGATCGATTCGATGAGGTTGCGATTGGTGGCCGCCACCACGCGCACGTCGACCTTCTGCGGCCGCGGCGCACCGACGCGCTGGATCTCGCCCTCTTCCAGAACGCGAAGGAGCTTGGCCTGCAGGCCTGCGCTCATCTCGCCGATCTCGTCCAGGAAGATCGTGCCGGTGTGCGCCAGCTCGAACTGGCCGACCTTCTTGTCATGGGCGTCGGTGAACGAGCCCTTCTCGTGCCCGAACAGCTCGCTCTCCAGAAGGTTGTCCGGAATGGCCGCGCAGTTCAGCGTCACCAAAGGCCGCGCCGCGCGCGGACTGCTGTAGTGGAGGGCGCGCGCGATCAGCTCCTTGCCGGTGCCCGACTCTCCGGTGATCAGCACCGTCGACTTCATCGGCGCCACCGCCGCCACGGTCTTGAAGACCTTCTGCATCGGCTGCGACTGCCCGATGATGTTCTCGAAGCTGTAGCGCTGGCCCACGGCCTCGCGCAGGATTTCGACTTCCTGCTTGAGACGCGCATTCTCGGTCGCGCGCTCGGCCACCAGCCGAAGCTCCTCGATGTCGAAGGGCTTGGTCAGGTAGTCGAAGGCGCCGAGCTTCATCGCCATCACCGCCGTCTTGACGGTCTTGGTCGCGGTCAGCATGACGACGGCCACGCGCGTGTCCTTGGCCCGGATGCGCTCGAGCGTTTCCAGGCCGTCGATGCCGGGCATCAGCACGTCCAGGAAGATGAGATCGCACGAGCGGCCCGCCAGGAATTCCAGGGCCGCCTCACCGGATGCCACGGCCACGGGCTCGTAGGCATCCTTCAAGACCATTCTTACCGACTCACGAACTCCGGCTTCGTCGTCGACGATCAGCACTACCGGCTTGCTCGCCATCTCTGTGTCCCTCCGCCGCTACCGCCTTCCACACCACACGCAGCTCCTCGCTGCTCCCAGAAACTTCGAGGTCTCCGCCGCTGCGTCGCGACACTTCGCGCGCAAGGGCCAGGCGCCAGGGCAGAGCCTGGCCACGAACCCATTTGCCGAGCCTGTCCACCGCGGTCTTGCCGACCGGGATGCGCAGCTCGAGCGTTCCGGCCGCGCCGGCATCGACGTAGGCCTGCTCGCCGTCGGCCGCGCGCGCCCGCGCTTCCTCGAGCAGCGCCTCGGCGATGAAGCGCGCGTGATGCGAATCGATCCGCACCCACGCCGCGCGCCGCGCCGCCACGGTGGCCGCCACGTCGGCGCTCTCGACCGCCTCCGACATGACGGCAACCAGGTCGACGGCCGTGGCGCTCCCATCGGGAAGATCCGAGTAGCGCTGCAGCAGGTCCAGATGATCGTCGATGCGCGTGCAGGCCTGCGCGGCAAGGCGAGCCAGCTCGGCATCCTCGCCGCCGCCAGCCACGGCGCCCGCGGCCGCCAGCGATGCGAACGTCTTGAGCGTGGCCATCGGATTGCGCAGGTCGTGCGCCAGTCCCGCCAGCACCGGCTCGATGGCCACGGCCGCGCTCTCGCTCGTGGTTTCGGTCGCTTCGTCCTGGCGGCGATTCGCGGTCGGAAGCGAGACGACCACGCCGGGGCGCGCAACGGGCGCGGGCGCGACCACGTCGGCGGCAGACAGCGAAGGTGCAAAGATCAGATCGGCGGCGTCGATCGTGCAGACGGCGTCACCGGCTGCTGCCGCGCGCGACATCACGCTGCGCACGACGACGGCCTCGAGCTCGCTGACGTTGGCAGGCCACGGGTAGAGCTCGAGCCGCTCGATGGCAGCGGGCGCAAGACGCACGCGCGTTCCGGGGAATGCCTTGCCGGCGGTTGCCGAGGCCATGGCCGCAGCCAGAGGAGCGATGTCGGCGCGGCGCTCGCGCAGCGCAGGAAGCCGCACGCACACGCGCGCCAGCAGATGGTAGAGGCGGCGCGACATCGTGCCGCCCACGACCGCCTCGGCCGGATCGTCGGTGGAAGTCGCCACCACGCAGCGGTCGGGGTTGCGCGCCAGGAACGACTCCAGGCGCTGCTGATCCGAGAGCGCACGCGTCTCGACGTCGGCGACGAACAAGGCGAAGGCGCCGCTCCGGCATCGGGCCTGCGCCTCTTCGAACGTCTGCCCCGCAAACCACGTGACCAGCTCGAGCGCTGGCTGATGCTTGCGCGCGAAGGCATGCGCGACCTGCTCGCGGCCGCTGCCCATCTCGCCGACGATCCACAGCGAGGTCGGCATGCGCCGCGCGGCCGCAAGCGTGGCAGCAGCCGAGGCAGGAACCAGCGGCGAGGCCAGCCAGTCCAGCGTCGCGACGGTGTCGCTGCGCCGAGGCCCTGGCGGCGCAGACGGCACCGGCACGGGCTCGGCCAGATCGACGGTGCTGGCCAGCATGCCGCGCATCTTCAGGCGCAGGTCGAACAGGTCGAACGGCTTGCGCAGCACGGCCACGCCGCCGGCGTCATAGAGATTGGCGGCAACCGAGATGCGCTTGTCGACCAGCAGCAGGATGGGCGCGCGTCCTTCGATAGCGCCGAGCGAGGTGCGATCGACGGGGCCGGTGCCGACGAAGTCGATGATGGCAAGGTCGACGCCGTCGCCGGGCGACGCCAGCGAGCACGGGACGAGCTCGTGACCGGCGGCAACGGCCTCGACCGCCGTTGCGGTTCCGGGCGCCGCATCGATGAGCGCGATCCTAGCCATGCGCGTAAGCGTCGCGCCCCGCCGAGTCGGTGACCGCTGCCAGCGGAAGCTCGATGGAGAAGCAGGCTCCTGCGCCGGGATGCGTGGTGACCGCGATGGTGCCTCCGTGCTCCTCGAGGATGCGTTTGACCAAGGCCAGGCCAAGCCCGGTGCCTTCGCTGCGTGTGGTGAAGAAGGGCTCGAAGATGCGCGCGGCAACTTCGCTGGCCATACCGGGGCCGTCATCGCGGACGTCGATGCGCACGAGGCCGCGGTCGCTGTCGCAGCGCGAGGCCGACACCGAGACGCGTCCGCGTCCGCTGCAGGCCTGGATGCCGTTGACGACCAGGTTCAGGACGACCTGGCGAAGGCGGTCTTCCTCGATGAGGGCCGGCGGCAACCCGACCTCGACTTCGAGATCCAGCGCGATGCCAGCGCTGCGGGCCTGGTTGCGAAGCAGGGCGCAGGTGCGTTCGAGGCATTCGCTGACGTCGACGACGCCATAGGGCTCGGGCTCGCTGGCAGGACGGGCAAAGTTGAGAAGCTCACCGACCAGAGCGCTGATGCGGTCGATCTCGGCCAGGGTCAGGTCGAGGAAACCCGAGCGGAATTCCTCGTCTCCGTACCGTTCGGGCAGAAGCTGGGTGAAGGTGCGGATCGAGACCAGAGGGTTGCGGATCTCGTGGGCCAATCCGGCCGCCATCTGCCCGACCGCCGCAAGACGCTCCTGGCGGCTGGCCACGCTGCGCAGGCGGTCGACCTCGAACTGCAGGCTCTGCTGGCCGGCCACGGCCGCGATGCGCGCGCCGACGCGGGCACACAGCTCGACGTCTTCGGTGGTGTAGCCCGTTCTGTCCTGGCGCGGGCCGAGGGCCAGGACGCCGCGAACCTCCGACCCCAGCGTCAGCGGGTAGCAGATCTCGAAAGCCGCCGCCGCCATGCGCATGACGACCTCGGAGAGCGCGCTGCCGCTGACCTCGCTGCGATGAAGGATGTGAGGACGCGCGATGAAGGAGAGCGGGGCGCGCGACAGCGATTCCAGGACAGCATGCAGGTCGGCGCCGATGGCCGCGTCGCCGCAGCGGAATTCGCCGGATTCCATCCTGTAGACGAGGCCTGCGTACGAGGGCCGCAGCGCCAAGCGCAGGACATCGATGGCCGCGCGGCCAAAGTCGTGCGCCGTCGGAGCGTCGGTCAGCGCACGGTCCAAAGTGTAGGCGAGCTCGGCATGGCGAGCCTCGAAGCGCCGCCGCGGCTTCACGAGGCACCTGCGCGGATGCTGTCGACTGCGCGGCCTAGGACGCCAAAGCGGAGGCCGCTGGTGAGGCCGTGACCGCAGCGACTGGCGTAGCCGCCAGAGCCTGCGAGGCCGACGCCGCCGCGCGCACGTACGTCACCGGGCAGAACGAGCCGCCCGCCGCCTTGCGCACACACGAATTGATTTGCCGAGCCGAGCCGGCCAGAGCCTCGCCGCATCCACACCTCCGCCGCCCCGTCGCCTGCTGTGAAAGCAGGAGCTCCGGCGACCCAACACGAGGAGGATACAGGTCGGCCCTTCCTATGGTCAACTTTGTACGGAGGCAGTGCGCAGAAAGATTCGCCTGACGGCTACGCCGCCGAGCAGCACCAGTCCCATCGCCGTCAGCCAGATGCCTCCGCGCAGGACGACCCGGTAGTACTCGTACTTGGTAAAGGCGCTGTCGAAGAGAAGCTGCGCATCGGTTGCCGGATCGAGAATGGCCGCGGTTCCCTGCGTCATGCGCCGCGCGCTGTCGCCGGCAATCGCGACCGCCGCATGCTTGCGGGCGCGATACTCGGGAAGCTTGGTCAGCCCAAGGACGGTGTTGCCGATCCCGAGCGCCAGCAGCGAAGCCCCGAGGATCGGCATGAGATTGGAGCGCGTGCGCACCACACCGCCGTTCTAGCATGCAGGCTTTAAGGGGACAGTCCCCTTAAGCGGCTTAAGGGGACTGTCCCCTTAAAGCGTCGGGTTGAGGGCAGGGGGATGGCTGGGTATGGTCCGGCGGTGATGGCCGATGCCGCACTGGCGATCCAGGCTGCGCCTCGCGTGGAGCGATGGGGCGTGGTGGGCTACGAGGCGGCGCTGGCACGGCAGCTCGAGCTGCACGGCCGGCGGCTCGAGGGTCAGGTCGCCGATACGCTGGTGGTCGTCGAGCACCCGCCGACCATCACGCTCGGCCGCCATGCACCGTCCGACGACGTGCTCGCCGATGCGTCCGAGCTTCGCCGGCGCGGAATCACCGTCGCGCGAAGCGACCGGGGAGGGCGGGCCACGTATCACGGCCCGGGCCAGGTCGTCCTGTACCCCATCGTTTCGATCGAGGAGCTCGGCATCGGCGTTCGCGACTGGGTCTGCCTGCTCGAAGGCGCGCTGCTGGACACGCTCGCCGACTACGCAATCACGGGCGAGCGCCACGCCGGAACGGCCGGGATCTGGACGTCGCAGGGCAAGATCGCCTCCATCGGCCTGCGCATCGCACGCGGCGTCAGCTACCACGGCGTCGCGCTCAACGTCAGTTTGGATGCATCGGTCTTCGACTGTATCGTCACCTGCGGCGTCGGTGCCGAGCGCGTCACGACGATCTCGGCGATGACGGGCACCAGCGTCTCCTGCGAGCAAGCCTCCGAGCGACTGATCGCCCACACCACCCGTCGCATGCAGGAGCGCCGCGCGAGCTGCCGAGCGTAGCGCCGGTTTTCAGCACAGGTTTTACGAAGGTCATCGATGTCCACCCGCAACCGCGATCCTCACGCGCTCGCCGAAGCCACGCTCGCCGGCGACCGCGTTGCCCTTGCCCGCCTGATCACGCTCGTGGAGAACCGCACCGCCCAGTCCGCCGAGGTGATGTCGCGCATCTATCAGAGCTGCGGGCGTGCCTACACGATCGGACTGACCGGCCCGCCCGGAGCCGGCAAATCGACGATCACCAGCGCACTGATCGGTCACTGCCGCGCGCGCGGCCTGACCGTCGGCGTGGTTGCGATCGATCCGTCCAGCCCGTTCTCGGGCGGCTCGGTGCTAGGCGACCGCATCCGCATGCAGAAGCACTTCCTGGACGAAGGCGTATTCATCCGCAGCCTCTCCACACGCGGCAGCCACGGCGGCCTGGCGCGCTCCGGGCGCGACGTGGCGCGCCTGATGGACGCCTCCGGCAAGGACGTCGTCATCATCGAGACCGTCGGCGTGGGCCAGACCGAGCTCGACATCATGGAAGTGGCCGACACAGTCGTCGTGATCCTGGTTCCCGAGGCCGGAGACACGGTGCAGGTGATGAAGGCAGGCCTTCTCGAAATCGCCGACGTCTTCGTGGTCAACAAGGCCGACCGCGACGGCGCCACGCGCATGCGCACCGAGCTCGAGATGATGTTGGCGCTCAAATCGAGCGACGAGGCGTCGGCGTGGAAGGTTCCCGTGCTGCTGACCAAGGCCTCGCAAGGCGAGGGGACCGAAGCACTGCTCGACGCGTGCATGGCCCACCACGAGTTCCGAAAGCAGCATCCGCTGAAGGATGTGATCGGCAGGAGGCTACGCGCCGAAGTTTTCGAAATTTGCGAGGAAGAGGTGATGCGGCGGCTGCGCAGCGGCGCCAAGGACGCAGGCGTGCAGGAAACGCTCGCACGTGTCGCCGACGGACAGCAGGACCCGTATCACGCGGCACTGGAGATCCTCGGCGATCGCGAGCGCCTAGCCGCGCTGCTCGCGAAGTAGGAAAGGGGTCAGGTACTGAAAGTGCGGTTTTGGGGTCAGGTACTGAAAACGCGGTTTCGTCCTCGCAACGTGCGGCTCTTACGCGCGACGCTTACGAAATGCGGCAAAATTTGACTTCCGGCGCCGTGGCAGCGAGAAAGCCCGGCTTCGTGGCGATGTAGCTCAGGCGGTTAGAGCGAGGGCCTCATAATCCCTAGGTCGGTGGTTCGAGTCCACCCATCGCCACCACATATCGGCCTCGCCGAATTGGACACGTCTCCCCAGACTGAAGAGATGTTCGGCACGTATCGACGAGGAACGGGTCGTCGTCGTAGAGTGCGGCCGGTAACCCGCCGCCACCCGGGAACTGATCCAAGCCGAAGTGACCGTCGCAGACTCGACATCAACCGGCCTTCCGGCCAGCCTGTTTGACCTTGCGTCGGCCGCGCAGATCGGGCGTCCTTCCGCAATGCCCCGACGCTCCCGAACCACGGCGTTTCGCTGTCTCACAAGTTCCGCGCGCGTCCTGCCGTGGGTTCTGCTTTGCGGCATTCCGATCGTACTCGAGGCCCCGGTCGCTACATCTGCGCAGGCAGCGCCCCCGGTCCCCTGCGAAAACTATCGGCTGACGGTGACTGACTCGTTCCCTCCAGGGCTCCTTGGTGGAGAGACGCGCAACGTTGGGCGCGATATGACCTATGAGTATCTCCTCCACTCCGACCCCCGCTGGACTTGGCATGAGAGCGATCTCCAGCGCCTTACGAGACATTTCGAGGGTGTGTGGCATCAGATCACAGCCTCTTACCGTTTGGCGGTTCAGCAGCCTCCTCGCGCCAGCGATTGGTATCGAGTCCTGGTGCTCGACGTCAGCGACGATCTGCGTGCGGCAATCGAATCGCTGGGGCCTCTTGAGCGACGTGCTCGCGCATTGCCGGATACTCCCTTCGACCATTTCGAAGAAGTCATGCGCAAGCTGTGCATTCGGTGGCTGTTGGTCCCACAGCGCGGCGGTTCGCGAAATCGGTTCCGCGTCGCCCTCGAAGTGGGCACGAACCCACTCTACGTGATCTGCCAGCTTCGTACGGTGTCCGAAATCCGCGACGCAGGATTCGAGCACTGGGCTGAAAATGGTTACGTCGGCAACGTTCGCGCGAACATCGTTGGCGACACGACATTCGTCGAGATCATACCACCGCCTTTGATGTATCGGGGGGAGCAGCTCTTCGTCGTTGCTCCCGGCGGTGTTCGCCAAATCGAGCGGTCGGAAGCGGATGCGACGACCGGATTCGATTTCGCCGATCTGAGTGCCGACGTCTGGATCTCGCCGCTGCCCCCGGACGGAGAAGCCTATCGGCACAGTAGTGCGACCCTCCGATTCGCAACGCCACGGTGTCGCGAGTGCGACGGATGGTCATCTGACCCCGACAACTGCCCCTACTGCCGCGGGTGCTATCTTCCGACCGTCGAAGAGGCCGCCGGTGTCCTTCCTTTCGTGGAGAAGAGTGACCATCTAATTCGACATCGCGAGATGACATGGTCCGAAACCGTGCCGGGGGGCGTGATTCCGTCCGGTCTCACACCGGTCCATCGTTTGCGCATCGAGTTCACACCCCGCGTGACCGGCGATCACACGGCGATTGCGAAAACCTTTGACTGCTCCTGCTTCTCCGATCGGCTCGAATGTACGGCGTTGTTCGAGCCGGTCGTGTTCGATGCTGACCCGGCGGATTACGTCCTGAGCTATGGGGGCGCCCCCGCCGAGGTGCTTCGCATCGTCAGGCTATATCGCGACCCCAGCTTTGAGTCTCCGAACGCGCGCCTCGCGGGAATGCGATTGGAACGCGTCTCGAAAATCGGCACAACCTACTACACCATGGAGTTTTCGGAGAAGGCCGGCGGTTGCGGCCGGACGCGCGCGTCAGGCAGCATCCATGGGCAGGGTGCAGACGCGCGACTCGTCTTCGAACACTTCAACACGACGACGTCGCGTGATTGCGGCGTCTCCGAACACAGGTCGTGGCGGCGGGACGCGATGCCGCGCGCCGAGTAGGGGCATTCTTGGAAGCACGTGCGGGCCTGCGGGGCGCCATCGCCCGCCAACCCGCCACGCGCCTCATTCCACGCTCCCTCACCCCACCGCCACCTCCACCTCCCCACCATGCCGCCCGAAAAACAACGCCGTGGTGCCCAGCGCCAGCACTCCCTGCGTCGCACTGTAGATGACGATGGCATGCGGCCTGGCGCGCACCTCGGCCGGCAGGAACGCCTCCAGCCCGCGCATCACGATCGTCAGCTCGAACAGCGCGCAGGCTCCGCCAACGAGCGGATCGCCGGTGAGGCTCAGAATCAGCAGTGAGATCGTCGCGAGCAGTGCCGCGACCACGCAGAACGCGAGCTGCCCGCCGCCCATCAGCGCGATGACGATGCTGGCCAGCCCCGCAAGACACATCGGCTCTCCGAGCCAGGTCCAGCGTTCCTCGGCCTCGAGCAGGATCGATGCGCCGAGAATGATGAGCATCGCACCCGTGACGTATCGTATCCTCGGCCCGATCTCGGGTACGCCGAACGCGAGGGCCTCGACCACGGTATGGACCGGCGCCCACAGCACCATGGAGACGTCGAGCCAGTCCATCTGCGGCCAGCTTCCGGGATCGCTTCCGATGATCGAGTAGGGCACCGCAACGACCAGACTGAAGACGTCGAGCAGGCTCAGCTTCGACTCCACGACGCCGGCGTAGAACGCGCTCAGGAACGGCACCTCGATCTCGCGATCGAGCCAGCTGATCACAGCGGACATGTTCGCCCAGAACAGGTGCGCCACCCGCAACACCGCCGCGACGACCGCCTCGACGCCATCGACGATCGAGTCGATTCTTGCGGCCGCGAAGTCGAGCAGCGGAAGGATCGTGTCGGCCCGAAACGTTGCCATGTCGGCGATCCAGGAAACCAGGTGTCCGCTCCCGAGCGCGGCGCCCAGTTCCATGAAGGGACCTTCGACGCTGAGAAGGCTCGTCGAGAGCTCACCCATCGCCTCGGGAAGACCGGGAATGAGTGGCAGCGAAGCGTCACCGGCCAGCTCGCCGATCTCCTCCATCACCTTGTCCAGCAGCCACATCGCCTGCGGGAACACGCTGGCGCCTCCCGCTTCGAACAGGCTGGGATAGGCGGGCGGGGTCCCGATCACGCGGCCAAGCGGCGTCTGGCCGAGGTACCTGGTGCGAATCTGATCGATCCAGGCAGTGACATCCGTTCGCGCGTCCTCCAGGTAGTTGCGAATCGGCTGCTCCCACGCCAGCGGGTCCGTCACATGCTGCGGCAACGCCGTCAGCGCTTCGATGTAGTGGGCTCGCAGGCGGTCGCGAGAGCGCTTGATCTTTTCCCAGTCGAACAGGAAGCCGAGCTCCTTCATCAGCCAGCCGACCACGGCGCCGAGTTCGGCACCGGCCCTGTCCAGGATGCTCGTGACGATGTCGTAGACGTGCTCGGCCGTCTGCACGGCCAGGCGAAAGACGTACTCGACTCCGTTGATCACGACGGTCAGGAGCGCGCCGGCGGTCTCGAGGGCAACCTCGCGCACGGTGGAGATGCCGTTGACGATGGACTCGACGATCGAGCCCCAGTCGATGCCGAGAAAATCGTTGGCGTCGCCAACCGCGATGGCGCGAGCGCGCAGAATTGCCACCTCTTCGGCCGGCAGCCGGCGCAGGGTGAGCTTTCCGCCGCGGCTCGCAAGCGCCCAGGCCGGCGCGCGCCGGCTGCCGCGGATCGCGCCGGAGGCCAGCGGCGCATCGGCGGCGACCACGCGCACGCCGCGCATGGCAGCCACGCGAAGGTTGCCCGAGCCATGACGCGCAGGAGCATGATAGGCCTCGAGCAGGCCGGCAGCGTCGCGCAGCGCGCTGGCCACCTTCTGCGCATCCTTGAGGTCACGGTTGCGCAGGATTTCCTTGCCGGTGAACGGGTCGACCGCGGCCAGCAGCTGCTCGCCGGTAACGGCTCGGAGATAGCTCTGCACGTCCTGGTCGGCTCGCACCTCCAGGCGCGATCCGGGAATGAAGTCCGCCTCGAACGTCAAGACGGGGACATGCAGCGTCCCTCCGATCGAGCTGGTGACATGGACGCAGCCCGCCCGCGTCAGCACCGTCGCCGGCTTGTCGGCGCCGATCACGCAGGACCTGCCATTGATCGTCACGGCCATGTCTTCGGAGGCGCGCACGCGCACGGCCTGCGTACCGACGTCGGCGTTATGCTCGTCGTGGAAGCTGACGCTCACCCGTCGCGCGCGCTTCTGTGCGATGCGGCGCCCCGTCGATACGTGCACGCTCTCTCGTCGCCAGCCACCGGCGCTGGTGCGAGTCCACGCATGAATGCCCTTGTCCGGATCGGTGGTGGCAAACGCCATCTCCTGACGGTGGCTGATGCTGGCAGCGAACCCGTGTCCGCCGATGCCGAGGTTCACCGCGTGGTCCCACTCGGCAAGGCCCGGCCCGCCCCAGCCCGTCACCCAAAGGTTTCCGCTGACGGCCTCGTGCAGGATCACGCGCGTCTTGCCGTCGGGGAGCTGCACCGCGCAGATCCGCGACAGTGACGGCTGCGACTCGCCGGTCAGAGCCAGCGCCTGCCACTGGCTTGCCCAGCGAACCAGCCCCGGGCTGGCCGCGTCGAACGTTCCGGTCAGCAGATGGACGCGGCTCGAGGCATCCACCGCCAGCAGCAGCGCCTCGTCGCGGCTCGTAGCCACGGCGGTGAAGTCGACGACGCCGGGCAGCGCGGGCAGCGGCATCTGGTCGCAGTCCAGATAGATGTACTTGCTGCCCGGACCGGCTGCCTCGGGCAGGCGAGCGGCGTCTTCGCCGCTGATCGGCTTCTCGCGCATGCCGCGATCGCTGCGAAGAACGCCGTCGCACAGCGAGACGATCGAAAGGTGCGGCCAGACGTTGTTGTCGCGCGACAGGCACACGACCTTGTCGGCGCGCACGCCGACCTCGCCGCATCGGACGAAGAAGCCGACGTCGGTGCTCAGCGCGCCGGTGACGGCGCGATCGAAGAAGGTTCCCGTCGAAGCCTTGCCGACCGCTACCATCCTGGCGCCGCATTGCAGGACGCTGAGCGATCCGGCGAACATGACGGGGCCGCCGAAGGCGCGCGGGGCGTAGCTGCCGTCGATGCCGCGGATCATCTCGTTGAGGCACGAGGTCTTGCCGAGCGGAGCGCCGATGGCGAAGAGACGGTCGGGACGCCCGGGCGCCGAGGTCACGACCAGGTCGTCCACCTTCTCGAGGTTCAGCTGATGAGAGGACCAGCCGGTGGCGCTGACCTGATCCCGGTACAAATGGTAGAGCGCGCGGTCGGAGCCGATCGAGACGACGTCCAAGTCCGCGGCCTCGTTCCAGACCAGGGCGATGCGCGAGGCGTCGGTGGCAGGGACCTCGACGCGGTAGTCCGGCATCATCCTGGTCGAGACGGTGGCGGTATAGATCGGGGCGTTGGCCTTTACGGCGACGTCTTTGGGCATGGCGGGGACCTCCTGTCCGGAATGTCCCGCACCCTATGCGGCTCAGGCCTGGGAAGTCCTCACGGGGAGTACACGTTTCCTACACATCGACAGGCCCGACGACGTGCGGTCGGAGGCTGGGCTGGAACATGGGGTCGCTCAATCATCGACGACACATTGGAAATGACACGTGTCGCAGGAGCTTCCGTCCGCGCAGTCCGTATCCTCGATGCATTCGACACAGAGCGACCCGGTACAGCGATAACCTTCCGGAAACCCATTCTCGACGCAGTCCTCGTCGTCGCCGAAACACTCATCGACGATGACGCACTCGCATACGATGTCCACGGGCAGGCCGACGGCATACCCGAGCAGTACCAGCGCGTCGGTAGCGGTGTTCTCACCATCGCCGTTGTTGTCGCACTCGTGGTTGGTCTCGCACGTGTCGACGGCGTCCTGCAGCGCGATCAAGGCATCGACGGCAGTGACGTCGAAATCGCCGCTGCGATCACAAAAGGCGTCCTGTTCCGATCCAGCGTACACGGCTGATGGACCGGCCAAGGCCAGCGACAGTGCGAGAGCACACGCGAACGCGGAGAGCCTGTCCATCAATTTACCGCACCGCCCGCGCCGCCAGCGCGCCGGGCCAGCACTCATCCGGAGGCGGCATCACCCCGCCGCTGCCATCGCTGCCATCGCTGCCATCGCCGTCAGGCCGCGTCTCCGGATACCACGGGCACGGGTCCCAGCAGTCGGGCGTGCTGTCGCCGTCCTGATCGGTCTGGCACGGATCGCTGCACGCGTTGCTGATGTCTTCGGGGCAGGGGTCCTGGCAGTCGTGTGTCCCGTCGGCGTCGGAGTCCTTCGACTCGGAGGGATCGTACGGGCACTGATCCTCGCAATCGTTGATGCCGTCGCCGTCGGAGTCGTAGTAGCAGGGATCGCTGCAGTAGTTCTGCGCGTCGCCCGGGCACGGGTCATAGCAGTCGAGCCAGCCGTCGCCGTCATCGTCACCGTTGTTGGGGTCCCACGGGCACTCGTCCTCGCAGTCGCCGACGTTGTCGCCGTCCGAGTCGTCCTTGCACGGGTCGATGCAGGCGTTGTCGGTGTCGTCGGGGCAGGGGTCGTAGCAATCTGGCCAGCTGTCGTTGTCGGCGTCGGCGGTGTTGGGGTCGCAGGGGCAGGGGTCGTTGCAGTCGTCGATGCCGTCCTCGTCCGAATCGAAGGAGCAGGGATCGGTGCACGCGCCGTAGTAGGGGATTGCGCCGCCGGTACCATCGCCCGGCGGGTCTCCGGGCGCCGGCTCCTGGTCTTCATCGGGAGCGCTGCGCTGCAGGAAGTCGATCTGGGCTGCCAGCTGCGCCACCTCGCCGCGCAGCTTGGCCACCTCGGCGCGCAGCATCTTGCGACGCGGAACCGGTGGCTCGTCCTGCGCAACGGCGCCGGCGCCAAAGGCCAGGCCGGCAACAAGGGTGAGAAGAAAGGAGAGGCGGACTACTCGGCGCGTCGTGCGATGCATGACAGCCCTCCATCGCAGACCTCGGTCAGCCTGCGTGCGTGTCGTTTGGATAGCGTAGGCCCCTCTTCGCGCGCACTGTCAAGCCAGCGCCACGGCGCATTGCGCCAATGGCGCAGCCCATGCATCCGCAAGGCACCCGCGCGCGGGCAGCTGGCCTCGAAGCCCGTGAATTTCTTTGGGTGTGGCAAGCATCGTTCTCATACGGCGCGGGGCGAGTAGCGCATTGACACCAGGCGGCCGGCGCGAAACATTGGCCGACTCAGGGAGGGACCGACCCACATGAGAACTCATCGTATCGGCGCGTGGCTTGCCGCGGCCTCGTTCATCTTGACGGCACAGGCTGCGCACGCGCAGATCGAGAGGCCTCGAGAGGCCTACATCGATTGCCAGGAAGCGTTCCTGAAGAACTCGGCCAGTCTTCTCAAGAAGCGCGTCGACTCGCTCCTCAAATGCACCGACAAGCTGCTCGCATGCGCCCTGGACGACGAGCTCTCGGGCGGCAACTTCGAGGCGTGCATCACTCCGGCGGTCGCCTACTGCGACGGCACCTTCGACAAGCTGTCCGTCAGTGAAGATTCGGTGGCGGCCAAGATCGCCGGCAGCTGCGAGCCCATCCGTCCCTACGATTACGCCACCAGCGTCGGCCTGGGCTTTCGGCGCCTGGCCGGCACCTGCGGCGCGGTGACCAACGGCGCCCAGGCCATCGAGTGCGCCCTGGCGCGCCTGCGCTGCCGCGCCGCCGACTTTGCCGAGGACATATCACCTCGCATGTTCGAGCTCCTGGACCGTGCCGGCCTGACCTCGACTCACCCCGAAGCGACCTCCTGCCTGGAGGTGCGAGCAGACTCTCCGGCAACCAGCGGCGACCCGGATCTTCTGGCTTCGTGCCAGCGCGGCCTCGCCAAGACCCTCTTCAAGCCGTTCGCCAAGCTGCCCAAGGACATGGCCCCGTGCATCGGCGGCCTCTACGAATGCCGACTCAACGGCGATCGCCTGATCACCTCGCTGCCCCAGCCCCCTTCGTGCTACGTCAACGACGACACCTCCAAGGCCTGCCCGAAGGCGCACGGCAAGGTTTCGACCGCCATCGGCACGGGCGTGCTCAGCAAGGCCTCCGCCTACTGCGCCGGTGTGTCGGTCGACGACATGCTCGATGGACTGGGCTTCGGCCTGCACTGCGCTGGGGCCATGACCACCGGCGGCGCGATCATCTGCGCGCAGGACGCAGCCGAAGGCGCGATCTTCGCCGCCATCGACGAGGTTGCACCGCGCACCTGCCAGCTCGGCAACGAGTCGCCCTGGTCGGTGTTCAACATCGTCAACTTCTGCGCGCCCGAGTGCGGCAACAACGTCGTCGACGACGGCGAGGTCTGCGACGACGGCAACCTGGTGGACGAAGATACGTGCAGCAACACGTGCCAGGTCGGCCCGACGGCCTCGCAGCCCGTCAGCATTCCGAGCTCGGCCGATCCGGCCAACACGCCCGACGGCACCATCGCCAATGCCGTGCCGGTCGGCGGAACGCTGTATCGCCAGTTCGGCAGCACCGTCTTCAATCTCAACAACGCCTCCTACGTGCGCTACTTCGCGCCCGGCGCAGGCGATCCCGATGCGGTGCTGGTGCTGATTCCGGGCTTCGCCGGCGGCGCGCATTCTCTGAAGATCGTCTCCGAAAAGATGGTCGCCAAGGCCGCCGACGAAGGCAGCATCGCGCTGGAGGTGTGGGCGTTCGACCGCCGCACCGATCAGCTCGAGGACGACGCGGGCGCTTCCTTCGCCGAGCTCGAGGACGACCCGCAGCTCGCGCTCGACTGGTATTTCGGCGAGGAGCTGGGCCTGGACCTCGACGACCGGCTGAGCCGGCGCGCCAACTTCCACGAAGACAGCGACATCGCCTTCATCGCCAACTTCACCTACAACATGTTCATCCACGACATCGACGCGGTCATCGATGCCGCGCACGCGCTGCCCAGCAACCCCAAGGTCTTCCTGGGCGGTCACTCGCTGGGGACCCTGTTCAGCGCGCGCTATGCGGCAACCGACCTGGACGTCGGTCCCGCGGTCGAGGCGGGCTATCAGAAGGTGGACGGCCTGGTGCTGTTCGAGGGCAACGGCGACTCGCTGCCGGTTGCGCCACCGAGCAACGACGCTCTCGACATGGTCATCGCCAAGGCCGACGGGGGGCTTTATCACGCCATCCGGACGGGGACGCCGCGCTGCTATGACGGCAGCCCGTGCATCACGCACGGCGACTGCTCGGCCATCCCGCTTGCCGCGGGCGCGCTGAACAACAAGTGCGTGCAGCCGGTGGCGGCCTTTGCCGGCGACGTGATCTCGCCCCAGATTCACGCGGTCGGTGATGCGGTCAGCCTGCAGGCGCGCCGCTATCCGGATTCGCTCTCGATCGCGCAGGTGGACTTCGGCGACGGCTCGGCCGTCGAGAACGTGCCGGGCCTGAACCTGCTGACCTTCCTGCCTCTGGGCAGCGCCGAGGCTTCGGTCGGCTTCTTCCTCGACGACGACTACTCGCCCGAGGTCTCGTTCATGTCGTCGATGGGCTTCTCCGACAACGGTCCCAACATCGACTTCGGAACCTTCCTGCTGCCGGGCGAGGCCACCAGCGACCCGTATCGCTACTGGAAAGGGATCCAGTATCCGATGCCGCCCGCGGCCGTGCCGAACAACGGCATGCCGGCCGACCGCTTCGACGTGAACGGGCAGGAGAAGGAGATCTCGCGCATGGAAAGCGTGCTGACCATGGTGCGCACCGGCGACCGCAACATCGGCGACTGGTACTTCGCCTCCTCGGGCCTCGGCGTCACCAACGAGCTGGTGGTGGGGACGGGTGGATTCACCGGCGGGCTGGACTCCTCGGCGCTGTCGATCGGCCGCGGCAGGCCCGACATCGAGAACCTGACCGAAGGCGCGGCCATCGACGTGCCGGTGATCGCCTTCGGCGGCAGCAACGGCATCTCGCCGACGATGGGATCGTGGGAGCCTTTCGCGCTGAGCATCGCGCCGTGCGCCGCGGCAAGCTGCACCGGCGCCCCGCGGGTGGTCTCGACCGGCGAAATCGACACTGTCTACGGCGGCATCAACGGCGGCTTCGAGGCCTACGTCAGCGAGGGCTATGCCCACATCGACGTCGTCTCCGCCGAAGACCACCCCTCCCACAACCAGGTCTACGATCCGCTCCTGGCCTTCCTCATCCGCAACACCCAATAAGGAGAGGGGTCAGGTACTGAAAATGCGGTGCTGAAAATGCGGTGCGCCGCGCAGTGACAGGGTACCTGACCCCGTTCTTCGCGCCTGCAGGCACGCAGCGAAATTCACGACCTGACCCCGGAACCGCACTTTCAGTACCTGACCCCACTCCCTCTTGGCACTTGGTTTGCTTCTGTTGTCGCGAGGTCTGACCGAACCGGCGCCGTCGCCGCGTCGGTCGCTCAATCAACAAAGAAGGAACGTAAGACAATGAAAGGTTGGGTTGCATTCTGGAACGATGAGAGCGGCGCGACCGCGATCGAGTACGGCCTGCTGGCCGCTCTGATCTCCGTCGTTGCCATCACGGCCATGGGCAGCGTGGGAACCAATCTGGCGGCAAAGCTGGACGAGGCGGCCACGACGCTGAGCTGACTCCGAAAGGCGCTCGCTGATCGGAAAACTCGCCCCGGCTCCGCAAGGACCCGGGGCGAGCGCGTTTCTGGAAAAGGGCTCAGGCACCTTTCCCGAAAAGGTGCCTGACCCCTTTTCCTTCCGCGTGCGTGAGAATCCCCGCGTTTGTGCGGGAGCGTTGTCGCACTAACTGCGGGCCTCGGCCCGCATCCAGCCGAGGGCTGCGGCGGCTCGTTGCCGCCGGGCGCAAACCCACCAGCTGCAATTTCAGCAACTTAGCGCCGTTCCACAAGTTGGCATCGCGCTTGCTTTATTAGGCCCGGGAGCGAGCTGAGGCGTTGGGACGAACGACTTCGGTACTCCACTAAACCAAGAAGGAATCAAAAAAATGGGACGTTTTGTAGCATTCATGAAGGACGAGACTGGCGCGACGGCAATTGAGTACGGCCTCCTGGCCGCTCTGATCTCGATCGCGGCCATCACGGCCATGACCTCCGTGGGCACCAACCTGTCGGCCAAGCTCGACGAGGTCGCCACGGCGCTCAGCTAAGACCTAAGGACGAGGCAACTCCGAACACAGCTCGCCTCGGCTCGAAAGAGCCGGGGCGAGTCTGTTTTTGGGCGCCGCA
>DASPNH010000071.1:0-22420 GCA_035626675.1 Binatia bacterium | reverse complement strand
GCGCTGGCGAGCCCGTCTTGTGCTGCGCATGCGCAGGACCAGGCCTGCGATGGCTGCAGCACCGATGGCATCGTCGTGACCGGCACCCGGTCGGCCTACGACGAAGAGGAAGCTCCGGTGCCGGTCCAGGTCATCACTCGCGAAGAGATCGAGGAGACCGCCGCCGACAACATCGAGGCGGTGATCAGCCAGGTTCCCGATGTCTACGTGGTGCGCAACGAGCAGTTCGGCCTGGGTGCCAGCACCGTGCGCATGCAGGGCCTGGATGCCAACAAGGTGGCGATCCTGATCGACGGTCATCGCTTTCGCGGCGGTGTCGACGGCGTGGTCGATCTGCGCGACATCGCCGCTGGCGGTCTCGAGCAGATCGAGGTGCTGCGAGGCCCCGCCTCCAGCCTCTACGGCAGCGACGCCATGGCCGGAGTGCTCAACATCCGCACTCGCGGCGGCGGCATGCACCCCTTCTTCCGCTTCGACGGCGCCGGCGGAAGCGCCGGACGCCGGCGTACATCGGCAATGCACGGGTATCACGTCGGGCCGCTGCGTTATCTGCTCTCGCTGCAGCACGACGCGGTGGCCATCGCCGACCTGTACGGCAGCAACATCAGCCAGCAGTTTGCAGGCGAGCGCGGCGACGATCTGCAGGAGCGCGGCTCGGCACGCCTGCGTCTGGACCAGGCCATCGGTGGCAGCGACCTGCGCGTGGTCGCCGATTATCTGAACGAGCAGAACCCGCTCAGCCTCAGCCATGACTTCGCCGCCAATTCGAGCTGGCAATGGCGGCCTGGCTCGCGCTGGGTCGTGGACGCCGATGCCGGCGCGTACCGGTACTCGCGCGTCAACGATCTGGCCGGCTTCAGCGAGGACGTCACCTACTACGACCTTGCCGCCGAGGTCCGCGCCGCTCGTCCGCTCGGCCGCTTCCTGGCGGCGGACCACATGCTGACGGCCGGACTGCGTACCCGCGAGGAGACGCTCGATTCGCCGCCCTCGCCGCTCGGCGACATCGAAAGCCCTGCCATCGATGCGGCAGCGTGGCAGACCAGCCCGTTCCTGCAGACCGAGAGCCTGATCGGCGCCAGCTGGAGCCTGGTGATCGGCCTCAGCGGCGACGTGCACGAGCTCTACGGCTTCGAGATCAATCCGCGCGCGACGCTGACCTGGCGGCCGGCCACGCGCCTTCGCTTCAGCGCGACCGCCGGTCGCGGCTATCGCGCGCCCGATCTGCTCCAGCTCTTCGACGTCGACGTCAACAACGTGGTCGTGGTCGGCGATCGCGTCTCCGGCTACGCCATCGTCGGCAATCCCGATCTCGAGCCCGAGACCGACATCGGCGTCACCGTCTTCGGCGAGTACGAGCCGCTGCGCGGACTGCGCCTGGCAGCCGACGCCTTCTACCACGACCTCGAGGACGTCATCGGTTTCGAGCTGGTGTGCGCCGGCCGCAACAGCTGCCAGCCCGGGTTCGAGAGTCCGGTTCCCGAGCTGAACGGTCCGGTCTTCTCGTACCAGAACATCGCCAGTGCGCGCACGGCCGGCGTCGACGCCACCGTTCAGGCGCAGCCGGTGAAGTGGTTCGATGAAACGTCCGCGCATCGGCTCGACCTTACGGTCGCCGCCGGCTGGCTCGACACCGAAAATCTGGGCCGCATCGCCGGCGAACGCGGCAAGGACCTGCCGTTCCGTCCCGTCGTGCGCGTCCTGCCCTCGGTGGCCTACGGCTACGAGCCCTCTGGCACGCTGCTGCGAGTGTGGGGCGAGTACAACGGCCGCCAATTCAGCGATCAGACCAACAGTCCATCGGGAAAGATCGATCCGTACTGGATGTGGAGCGCGCGTCTGACGCAGAGCCTGGACGGCGTTGCGCGAGCCGCCGGCGTCGATGCCGGCGGCGCACTGGACAGCTTCGAGCTCTACGTGCAGGTCGAGAACCTCTTCGGCCAGGACATCGAGGGCGGGTTCGGTCCGGCAGGACCGCTGGCGCTGGTTCCGCGGCGCAACGTGCAGGCCGGTATTCGCTGGACCTATGGCGACGGCAACGAAGGAGGAATCGATCCATGAAACAGCAACGCGCGGTCCTGATGGTGCTGGCTGTGCTGGCCAGCGCCAGCATCGCTTTCGCCGAAGAGATCCGCATCGACCACGACAGCAACGGTACCGTGTACGATTCGATCCTGGATGGCTTTCCCGGACTCGCGGCCTTCGACGGCCAGCCCGACTTCGGGAACAACGCCCTTGGCATCGCGCTGAAGAACGGCGCTACCGAAGAGCGCGCCGTCATCGAGTTCGCGCTGGCCGACCTGCACGGGCTCGCGTCCGAGCAGGTCACCGCCACCCTGCACTTCAACATCGACGACGTCGTCTCGACGTTCGGTCCCGGCACCGGCTTCGACGGCACGGCAGCCTCGTTCATCGACGTCTTTGCCTACGCCGGCAACGGCTCCATCGAGCTCGGCGACTTCTCCCACGCAGCGGGCACACCAGAGGCCACCGCCGACACGAGCGCGCACGGCATCATCACCGACGCGAGCCTGGACGCGAGCGGACCGCTCGCCTTCCGGCTCGACGTCACCGGAGCCATACGCGATCGATTGGATGCGCAGGACGACTTCGCCGGCTTCGTCTTCTCTACCGGCGACGACCAGAGCGCCACCTCCCTCGACGACCTCGGAGAGGCGGCGCAGGGCCCGCCCGGCGCAGGCGGCTCGTTCCTGCCCTACCTCGTCGTCGTCGTCGAAGAGGCGACAACCACGACGACGTCCACGACGACGACGCTCGAGGCGGCCGAGTGCGGCGATGCCAACGGCGACGGAAAGGTCTCGGCCATCGACGCGCTGGTGATCCTTCACGCGGCGGTCGGAATGGGCTCGTGCGCGCCGGCCGTGTGCGACGTCGACGGCAACGGCAAGGTCAACGCCGGCGACGCCCTGCGAACGCTCAAGAGCGCCGTCGGCCACGCAACGCCCATGCTCTGCGATCTCACGACCGCCGCGGGCGACGCCGGCCACGTCACAATCGTGGCCTGCGATTTCACGTCTGCCACCGGCGCGGTCGGCCACGCCACGCCCATGCTCTGCGATCTCACGACCGCCGCGGGCGACGCCGGCCACGTCACAACCGTGGCCTGCGATTTCACGTCTGCCACCGGCGGCATCGATGCGGCGCGCTCGCGCCCGGCCAAGGAGGAAACATGCTGAATCTGAACGAAACCCGGCACACGGGAATCAAGGACGCGTGGGCGGAGCTGGTACGCTCCCGGCCGCGCCTTCATCAACGCGAAGCCGCCGATCTGCTCGGCATCTCCGAAGCTGCGCTGGTCGCCAGCCGCTGCGGCGACGGCGCCGTGCGGCTGCAGCCGAAGTGGCGCGAGATTCTCGCCGAGCTTCCGAAAGTGGGCACGGTCAAGACGATCACGCGCAATGCGCACGCGGTGCACGAAACCATCGGCCGCTACGGCGGCGTCAGCCTGGCCGGCGACGTTGCCATCGTGCAGAGCCCGGACCTGGACCTTCGCATGCTGCTCGGGGCATGGGCCAGCGGCTATGCCCTGTCGGAGAACGTCGCCTCGGGTCCGCGCTGGAGCGTGCAGTTCTTCGATCGCAATGGCACTTCGGTGCACAAGGTGTTCCTGGAGCCGGATGCCGACGTCGGCGAGCTGATGCGCATCGTCGGCCGCTTCGCGCTGTCTCGCGAAGACCTCGCGACGGCCGAACGTGTCGACAGCGCCGCAGCATCGGGCAACGGTGCTACGAACGCCGCGGCGCATCGCAATGGAGCCGGCAACGGCGAGGCGACCGGATCTGCGCGTCGCAACGAAGCCGGCTTCGGCGCCGTCACCGGCAGCGCAGCCGGCGATGCTTCGGCTGCAATTGGAGCGGCACTGATGCAAGCCTGGTCGGAGCTGCGCGACACCCACGACTTCCTGCCCATGCTGGCATCGCACGGCGTGCGTCGGCGGCAGGCAATGGACATCGCGGAAGGAGGCTACACCCGGAACCTCGGCCGCGACGGGCTTCGCCGCCTGCTGCAGGCCCTCGAAGGCGCCGGGCTTCCCGTCATGGTCTTCGTCAGCAATCCGGGGTGCGTGCAGATCCGTACGCAGGCCGTGACCTCGGTGCGCGTCATCGGCCCCTGGCTCAACATCCTGGACCCGACCTTCAACCTGCACGTGATGGAAGCCTCCATCGAATCGACCTGGGTCGTGGAGAAGCCGACCAGCGACGGCATCGTCACCGCCCTGGAGGTGTACGCGCACGACGGCTCGGAGGTGCTGGTGATGTACGGGGCCCGCAAGCCCGGCAAGGCGGAGTCGCCTGCCTGGCGCGCGGCTATCGAAAGCCTCTTCGCCACCGGAGACGCACAGTGAGCGTGCGACGTCGGGCAATGCTGCTGACCGCCGCAGTCCTGCTCGCATCAGTGGCAAGCCCTGCGGCTGCGCAGGGCGCGGACGAGTTGCGCATCGTAACGGTGGGTGCGGCCGTCACCGAGACGGTGCACGCGCTCGGCGCCGGCGATTCGATCGTCGGCGTGGACACGACCAGCCAGTGGCCGGAGACGGTGCGGCAACTTCCGAGCGTCGGCTACATGCGAGCGCTCGGCGTCGAAGGTCTCCTCTCGCTGCGACCCTCACTGGTGCTGTGTACCGCCGAAGCAGGGCCGCGCGCGGTGCTGGACCAGCTCGGCAGCGCCGGGACTCGTGTGGAAGTGCTGCCGGCACCAGCCTCGATCGCCGATGCCGAAGCGCTGGTGCGGCGCGTGGGCGAGCTGCTGGATCGGCAGGATCGCAGCCACGACGTCGTCGCGACACTGCGCAGGCAGGTCGAAGAAGCGCGCGCCAGGCTTCCGCAGGGATCGGCGCCGCGCGTGCTGTTCCTGGTGCATGCGCCGACGGGAGCGGCACCGCTGGCGGCGGGACGCGGCACTCCGGCCTCGGCGATGATCGAGCTTGCCGGCGGCATCAACGTCGCCGCGAGCCTGGAGGGCTACAAGCCCATCGGTCCCGAGGCCATGCTGGCCGCCTCGCCGCAGGTGGTCGTGGTTCCCGCCGGCACCGTTGCGCGCGCCGGCGGTGCCAAGGCGATCCTGCAGCAGGGCGCACTGGCCGAAACCCCGGCAGGTCGCGACGGGCGCCTCGTCGAAGCGGATCCCTACGTCGTCGCGTTCGGGCCGCGCACCGGACAGGCCATCGCCGACCTCGGCCGGCGCATCCACGCGCCAGCGCTGCACGCGAGCCGATGAACGGAGCCGGCGTCCCCGCGTGGCGGTTGGTGGGTCGCGCCGGCGCTGCGCGCGAGCCGATGAGTGATGCCGGTGTGCGCACGCTCCTGCTGGTGTGCTGCGCCGGCGTCGCCCTGCTGTCGCTCGCCGCCGGAGCGGTGGCGATCACGCCGGCCGACATCGCCCGTATCGTCGCGGGTTCGGCAGGCATCGGCGAGGCCGGCTCCGGCGACGCGGCGCTGCGCGCGGTCCTCCTCCACATCCGCATGCCGCGCGTCGTTCTGGCGGCAACGGTGGGAGCGACGCTCGGGATCTGCGGCGCAGGCCTGCAGGGCATGTTTCGCAATCCGCTGGCGGACCCGGCGCTGATCGGCGTGTCGGCCGGCGCCGCCGTTGCCGTGGTCATCGTGACGGTGGCGGGGAACTGGATCGATCCCGGCGGCCGACTCGGCCTCACGCTCCCCTCGATTGCCGGCTTTGTCGGCGCCCTCGCGACCGTCTCGCTCGTGCATCGGATCTCGCTGCGGTCGGACCGCACGGTCATCACGACCATGCTGCTGGCAGGCATCGGCGTGAACGCGCTGGCCGGCGCCATCACGGCGCTGCTCGTGCATTTTGCCACCGACGCGCAGGTGCGAAGCATCCTGTTCTGGACGATGGGCAGCCTCTCGGGCGCGTCGTGGAAGCTCGTGGCCGTGGCGATTCCCGTGCTGGCCGTCTCGGCGCTGATGCTGATGCCGCTGCACCGCGCGCTCGATGCGATGATGCTCGGCGAGAGCGAAGCCGGCTATCTCGGCATCGACGTCGAGGCGACCAAGCGGCGCATCCTCCGGGGCGCGTCGCTCGGGGTTGCGATGGCCGTGGCAGCCACCGGCGTGATCGGTTTCGTCGCACTCGTCGCGCCGCGCCTGATGCGGCTGCTGTGCGGGCCAGGCCATCGCCAGACGATGGCAGGCTCGCTGTGCATCGGCGCCATCCTGCTGATGGCCTCCGACCTCGGCGCACGAACGCTTGCCGCGCCCGCCGAGCTTCCGGTGGGTGCGCTGACCGCACTGGCCGGTGCGCCGCTGCTGCTGTGGCTGCTGCGACCGCAGCGCGAGGCGGAGCTGGAGCCGTGATGCTCGCGGCTCACCGCGTTCATGCCGACGCCGGAGGTCGCGTGCTCCTTCGCGACGTTTGCGTGCAGATCGTGCCCGGCCGGCTGACGTGCCTGGTAGGACCCAACGGCGCGGGCAAGTCCTCGCTGCTTCGCGTGCTGGCCGGCGACCTGCCTGCCGGCGCGGGAACCGTCGAGATGAACGGCACGTCGTTATCCGCCTGGCCGCTGCGGCTGCGTGCGCGGTCGCGCGCGGTGCTGTCGCAAAGCGTCGAGGTCGCCTTCGGAATGCGCGCGCTCGACGTCGTGCTGCTCGGCCGCATCCCGCATCAGGCCTATGCCGGCGACAGCAGCGAGCAGGTCCTGGCGCTGCGCGAGCTGGCCAGGGTCGGCATGAGTGGAATGGCGCAGCGGCGCTACTCGACACTGTCGGGTGGAGAGAAGCAGCGTGTCCAGCTCGCGCGATGCCTGGTGCAGATCGGCAGGCGCGCGCGCAACGAGGCCGCGTATCTCCTGCTCGACGAGCCTACGGCGGCCCTGGACCTGCGCCAGCAGCACGCGACGCTTCGGCTGCTGCGCCGGCGCGCACGAACCGGCATCGGCGTCCTCGTCATCGTGCATGATCTCGCCCTCGCAGCCGCTTTTGCCGACCACGTCGCCGTGCTCGACCGCGGCCGTATCGTCGTTGCGGGCGCGCCCCACGAGGCGCTTCGGCCCGACGTGATCGGCGAGGTCTTCGGCGTGCGCGTACGGATGCTGCGCTCGCGCACGAGCCCGCGCATGCTTCCCGTGGCGGTGCCGGGAGCGCCGCGACGAACCGAGGCGGCGAGGACACATTCAGCAGCGCTGCAGGTCGAGCCGACGGTTTCCTTGCCGGCGACGCGGCAACCGAGCGGGACCGCCGTGGCGGCGCCGGAACCTGCCGAGCCGGCACGCCTCGTGTCCGAAGTCGCGCCGCGTTTAGAGCCGGACGTGTCGAGGTAGTCATGACCGCACGTCCTCGGGAGTTGTCGGCAGCCTTCGTCGCGTCCCTGGTTCCCCACGCGCTGCTCCTGGCGTGGCTGTCGAGCATCGTCGTCCACTCTCCATCCAGGACGCCGCGCATCACCGTTTCGCTGGTAGCTGCGCGCGGCAACGGTGGCAGTTCGGGTGGCGGCGGGTTCACGCCGGCGCAGTCCGGCGCGCACAGCTCGCAGACACTGGCGATGCAGACGCTGATACCACCGCAGGTCCTCGAGCCCGACTCCGCGCCGGCGCGCGACACGCCGGAGGCGGCGCGCGAGACGCCGAGGCCCCAACGCGACGTGCCTGCGCCCGCACCGAAACACGTGCCAGCTGCTGCGCCGATCGCGAAAGACAGACCGACGCGGAGCGCGGAAAAACATGAGCCAGCTCCGATGTCAGGCGCATCGGCCGCGAAAGCTCGCAAGGATCGCGTAAGCGAGCAGGCATCACCGCTCCTGGGCCTTTCGGCCGACAACGGCCCTGCTGGCGGGACTGCCGGGAAGGAACTAGGCAGAGGTCAGGCGGGCAGCCGTGAGGGAAACGCCGGGACCCGCAACGGCCGCGACGGCGCCGGCGACGCCGGCGACGCCGGCAATGCACACTCGGCGTACCGCGCGCGACTGGTGCAGCTGCTGGCGCGCCACAAGAAATACCCGCCTCGCGCGCTGGCGATGGGACTGGAAAGCGAGATCGTGCTTCGTGTCGCCATAGACAGCGACGGTCGCGTGCAATCGAAATCGATCGACGACGAGGACCGCGAAAGCCTCTTTCACCGCGCCGTCGAGGAGATGATCGAGCGCGCCTCGCCTTTCCCGCCGCTGCCGAGCGAACTCGGACGCGAGGTGGTCGAATTCGTCGTGCCCGTCAGCTTCCGGATCGAAGCCGGCTGAGCGCGCGTCGTGCCCTATCGTGACCCGGTCGTCTCCTGGTCGAGCGATGCAAGGTCGCGTGCGATCTCGAGGCGTTCTTCGTCCGGAATGTCTTCGTCCTCCTGGCCGATGTCGCGCGAGTAGTCCTCGATGGCGGCGTCGTTCGGCAATTCGGCGTCGTGAGCATGGCCGATGGCGCTCCGCAGCGTCTCATCGAGCTTGCGACAGTCGAACGTGACTTTCTGATAACCGGCCTGGACGACGGCATCGGCGGAGACATCGAAATCGCCGGCGTTCTCGACGTACACCGTCAAGCGCTTTCCATCCGACGAGATGCCCCGGATGGCGCCGAATTCTTCCTTGCCGTCCGTCGTGAATGCGTGATCACCGATCCGGATTTCGTCTTGCATGACATCTCCCTGGCGCGCGCGCCGGTACTTCGACATCGAGTATCGGCGCGCGACCGGCGTGGCAGCAATGCTTTTCGGTGCAATCTTCGGCGGTTACGGCGCGGCTGCGTGACGGATTCAGCGCGTGCGAGTGGCACGTGCCTCGTCGACGCGTGCGATGAGGTCTTCACCCACCGCGATCTTCGCGAACGGATTGATGCGCAGACCCACCGACGGGGAGAACGCCACCTCGTTGCCGAAGCGTCCAGGTGTGGCAAGCCGAAGGGTGATTCGAGGGGGATTGATCAGCGAGGATATGCTGACGTTGATGACGTTGGAGAGCGCGATCCGCTCTTGCTCATTTCCTTTGCGCACCAGGAGATGGTCACCGTAGTCGAACACCTCGTCGGCAAGGTCCCATACGAGCTTCCTGGTGGTGACGAACCCGGCGACGGCCATGAGCGTGGGTATGAGCAGAAAGGCAGGGTTCTCCGTGGCCTTGCCTCGCACGATGCCGGTGATCACGAAGACGGCAAGAAAAATGAACCATAGCGCGGGCACGATCTTCTTGTTTACGACCGTGGAGCGGGAAGAGATCTTTCTCTTGGGTTGCATGCGAGGCAGCCATCGAAATCTCTGCCGCGCGCGCGCCGATGGCGCAAGGCCCGGCAGTCACGCTGGGTGAGGCGCAATGACCGAGCTCGTTCTGATCGCCATCGGAGTGTCGATGGACGCCGCAGCCGTGGCGGCGGCATTCGCCGTCAGAGGCGCAACCAGCGCGACCCTCCTTCGGCTCTCGGCCACGTTCGGCTCGTTCCAGCTGGCGATGTCCCTGGCGGGTGCGCTCGGTGGCGCCGTCGTCTCCAGGTACCTGGGTTTCGTCGATCACTGGATCGCATTCGCCCTTCTCGTCTTGGTCGGGGGCAGGATGATCCGGGAGGCTCTCGAAAATCGAGCCGGCGGCACAGAGCCGGCAGAGGGTGCTCGCGCCGATGCCACGTGGGCGAATCTCTCGATGCTCGGCTTGGCCACCAGTATCGACGCCCTTGCCGTGGGCGTGACGCTACCGGCATTGGGCTTGGGCGCGGCCTTCGCCTCCGTGACCATCGGGATCTTCACGTTCGCGCTGTCGTTCGCGGGCGCCTGGCTCGGACGGCGCGCGGGCGCCCGAGCCGGAACCACCGTCGAGCTCGCCGGCGGTGCGATCCTGATCGGCCTCGGTGTGACGACACTGATCGATCACGCCCTCGCCAGCGGCATGTGAGGGCCGACGGACACGGTGGCCCCGGGGTGGACGTCAGGTCGATGTTGAGGGTATGAGAGCGCTGGATGCGTACGCAATGGGAAAGGACCCGGACATGAAACCACGTGCACGAGGCCTCGCCCTCGGCGCAGGCGTGAGCTTCTTCCTCCTTACGGCCGGCGCGATGGGCAGCGCTACGGCGGCGGTCGTTCCGGCCGGTGAAGAGATCGTCCTCGGCACTGCGCAGCAATCGGTTGGACCGAAACACGCTGTCCGTGCCGCCAACCGCTTCGCGATCGTACACGAGGACGGCGAGCCGAGCCGCGTCGTACTGCGCTACGTGGAACCGCTCGGCGAGTCCGCAACGGATGCGATCGAAATCGCGGCCGACGGGTTCCATCCGCGCGCCGCAGCCTTTCCCGACGGCTCGCTGGTCATCGTCTGGGAGAGCGCCGCCGGCGTATTCGTACGGTTCGTCGACGCATCGGGAAGCCCCACGACCGACGCCATCGCACTCGAAGCCGTGACCGGCGGCAACGTCGTGATCGCTGCCGGGAGCCAGGGGAACTGGGTGCTGGCGTTCCATCGGTTGTCGGAGCAGTCGCAGACCACCGAGATCGTCGGCCTCCGTTACAACGGCGCGACGCCGCTCTCCGAAGAGCCTTTCTCCATCGGCCCGGCGAGCGGACAGACCCAGTTGGCGATGCTCGTGGACGATTCGTTCGTGGCCACCTGGGCCGAGGATTACACCGACCCGGAATGCGTGAAGGACCCGGTATATTGCAACTTCGACATCTCGCAGACGTATCTGAACGGACGGGCTTTCGACGCGGCTGCCGAGCCGGCCCGCGACGCCCGTCGCATCGCGACCGACTTCCACGACGACGAGCAGGGCAAATCCGGACATGCGGTCGTCGCGCTCGAACCTGACGGCTTCGTCGCTGCATGGCTCGATTACATCGAGTCCGATTACGAGCCGCCTGGTTATCTCGCGATGCGTCGACTCGACGCTTCGGGCTCCGGTGCCGCGCCGACGATGGCGCTGGCCGAGGTCGATCGCGACGCCGTGGGACTTACACTCGCGGTGACCTCGGCGCAGGTCGCGATCGCCATCGCACAGGACCTGCCCGGCCAGAACTACGACATCGAGATCTACTCGGCCTCCATCGGCGGCGGACCGGTCGAGAAACTGTCGCTGGCCGATCCGGCAATGCTCGATTTCGCGCCTGCCTTGGCGGCCGGTGCCGGCGGCGCGATGCTCCTGGTGTGGGAGCGACAGCAGGACGGTGCCGTCGTCACCGAAATCGTCGCACGCTCCCTCTTCGTCGCCGCCACGATCCTGTGCGGCGATGCCGATCACGATGGGCAGATCGTGGCCAGCGATGCCTTGGGGACCCTGCACGCCGCCGTCGGGGCCGGCTATTGTGCCGGATCGGTATGCGACGCGGACGGAAACGAACAGGTCCTGGCTTCGGACGCGGCTCGCGTTCTGGCTGTGGCAGTCGGCATCGAGACTCCACTGGACTGCCCGGCTGCCGGCACCGACGTACCGCCGCCGTTCGAGGATCCGTGGTGGTGACGTCATCGTGACATGCGACGCTGCCTTCGCGGACCTGCAGCCGATCGATCCGCCGCCGGCCATCGTCGTGACGTAAACGGAAGGCGGCAACATTCGCTGCGCCTGCGCCGGCCGTCGATGGAGCAAACGGCATGTGGGACCAGGTCTACCGAATGCTCACGGAACGATGTCGCTTCCGTCGCGCGGCGCCAGGCGGTAGTTGTTGACGCCCGGCGAAACCTGCCCCTGCGTGAGCAGGCCGGTGATGATCGAGTAGGTTTGCTCGAGGACCGGCGGCGGGAACGCGAAAAGCAGGCGGGTGACGAGCAGCGTGGCCGTGGGATCGACGATGCGCGCGACGCGGAAGTCTCCCGAGGGCTCGACCGAGGTGACTTCGACCTGAGCGATCTGGACCAGCACGCCTTCGAAGATCTCTGCCTTCGGGCCGGGCTGGTCTCCGGCGGTCGCCACGTCGGTGTCGCTGGCGATGTCGAACAACGAGGTTCCCGAGTCCGAGATCACGAATGGCGTCGGGAACGAGCCGCCGCACGAGGACGGACCGTCGGCGACGTCGAAGGCGGTGATCTCGGACAGAACAGTTGCTCCCTGGAACTCGGTCACGTCCGCGGACAGCGTCACGCAATCGCCGACCATGAGCGACCCGAGGTCGGGTAACGCAGATGCCGTGGCCGAGGTCGCAAACGCTCGCACGCCGGCGTACTCGGGGTAGACGTGACCGGCTGTGGTCACGCCGTCGGGCTCCTGAAGGAAGAAGGTTCGCGATCCGTTGCCGGCAACGGTCAGGCCGGTAACGAACACGTCGGAGAGCGTGACCGACTGTCCGGTGGCAACGGTGCCGTCCTGAACATCCTGGATACGAACCGGCCCGACGGGGATGGTCGTCGTCGTCGTCGATCCGGGGCACGGCCGAGACGGGCTGACCGCAGTCGCCATTGGCCGCATGCGCCGAGGGTCTTGCGAACAGGGGAAGTACCGCCACGACGGCAACGATGATGTGAGTTCGCCGATGAGCGCGTGGGCCGGCGGCGAGGCCGTGGCTGACGGCGTTCGGGATGGATGAGCCTTGCGCGGCACTGCTGTTCGGCACGGCGACCTCCGCTGCATGGCAAGCACAGCATGCATCCTTCGGTGCCAGCAAGTGGGGACGCCCCCGTTGCTCGAGAACGGGCGGCCAGCGGTCGCTGCCGGCCGAGCAGGCGACCTGAGCCGGTCCGAAGCGTTCCCATTCTGGTCGCGATCGGCAGGCCACGCGCAGCGAAAGAACTTTCGCCAGCCTAGACGCGCCCGCGTACCAGGAGTGCCGGGGTCATCATCAGATCCGTGGCCAGGCAGACCAGCATCGTGGTGGCCGACAGGTAGCCGAACTCGCGGATCGTGGCGAAGTTGGACAGACAGAGCACGGCCAGCCCGCCGATCTCCATCATCGACGTCGAGAGGATGGGCCGGCCCAGACTGGCGGTCGTCGCCGCAACCGCAGCCTCCTGAGCAAGTCCGCTGCGACGATGGCGCTGATATGCGGCCAGGTAATGCGCCGTGTCGTCGATGGTGATGCCGAGCGCGACGCAGGCGATCAGGCTCGTCGGCAGCGACAGGGCTGCGGCGCCCGCGCCGAGCATTCCGAAGAAGATCGCAACCGGGACCAGGTTCGGGATCATCGCCAGGAATCCGGTCCTGACCGAGCCAAACGATGCGGTGACGATCAGGAAGATGGCGACCGCAGTCAGCACCACCGATCCGAGCTGATTGCCCGCGATCAGATCCACCGAGCGGTTCATCACGATCGAATTGCCGGTCACGCTGGCGCGCAGGCCGGGTGGAAGGCCGGCGGCGGCGATCGCCGCGTGCAGATCGTCTTCGAGCTGGCGTACCGCGGCCGAGCCGCTCGCCGCCGTGCGAACCAGCAGATTGGCCATGCTGTGGTTGGCGTTCATGAAGCGGCGAAGCTTCGCCTTCGGAATCAGGAACAGCAGCTCGGTGATCTCGCCGCGCGTCGGCGGCACGCGTTCTGCCGCCGGATCGTCGCGCTCCACGGCACGATTCATGACCGAGAGCAGGTCGATGGCGGAGATCGTCGCGGTCACGGCCGGCAGCCGGTCCACCTCGCGCTGCAGACGAGCGAGGGCCTGGAGATGGGCGGGGTCACGAAAGGCGCCCTCCTTGCCGCCGTCAATCGTCACGTACACGGGCACGGCGCCGGCCAGGCGTTCGCCGACCGCGGCGAATTCCTGTCGCACCGGCGAGCGTGCATCGAAGAAGGTCAGGTAGTCGGTGTCGACGACGATGCGCGGGATCAACACCACGCCGACCGTCGCAAAGATTGCCCAGAACAAGAGCACTTCAGAAGCGTGCCGCGTCGACAGGGCGACGATGTGGCGCAGTAAGCGGTCCGCCGCGCGCGCGATTGCGCCGGAGACACGCAGGCTGCCGGGTTCCTGAGGATCGGTAATCGGCAGCACAGCCAGCACCGCCGGAAGCGCGGTGACGGTCAGCAACGTCATCGAGAGCACGCCGACCACGGAGAACATGGCGAACTGCTGCACGGCCTCCTGCGCAGAGAGCATCAGGGCACCGAAGCCGATGACGGTGGTGGCGCCGGCGATCAGCACGGGCGCGATCGTGTGGCGCAGGCATTCGAGTGCAGCCTCGGGGGGCCGGCGCCAGATGGCCACCAGCTCTTCGTACCGGGTCAGCGTGTGCACGCCGTAGGGGTTGCCGACGCAGATCAGCATCGGCGCCAGGATGATGGTGATCAGATTGAGCGGACGATCCAGCGCCGCGATCAGGCCGAACGTCCAGAGCGTCGCGATCAGGCTGGCGCCCACCGGCAGGATTGCCGCGCGTGGCCTCCCACCGGCGATCCAGCCGACTACGGAGCCGACGGCAACTGCCAGCGGGATCAGCCAGAGAAGATCGCGAACCATCAACCGGTGCGCCTGGTCCTTGATGTGCTGGCGACCCGTGACGAAGAAGCGGCGGCCCGGGGAGGCCTCTGCTTGCAGCAGAGCGCGAATCTGCCCGTCGATCCCACGCGCCACGAATTCCCCGTCGGGCATCGTATGGAAGAAGACGTTGATGGCGGCCGTGCGCGCATCGCGAGAGACGAGCGTGCGCGGATAGATGCGATCGTCAAGGGCACGCTGCCGGAGACCCTGCAGCTTCTCCGGATCGTCGGGGATCTCGTCGAGAAATGGGCCGACCTCGATGGTGCCGGTGTCGCGGGCCCACCGGTACGTCGTCGTGTTGGCAAGGCTCTCGGTGCCGCGCACGCCTTCGACGTGGCGGATGCCATCGCTGAGGCGGCGAAGCGCGGCGAGGTTGCCGGAGGTGAAGAGGCCATCGGTCTCCATCGCGATCACGAACACGTCGTCGTCGCCGAAGTTGGCGATGGCCTGGCGGTACACCTCGCGCGCCGGATCGTCCGCGCGCATCATCGGTTCCTCGGACGAATCGAGACGGATGCGGACCTGGCCCGTGCGAACGTCGACGAGCGCGACGATCGCGGCGATGGTGATGGCGAGGACCGCTGCCAGCACGATGCGAGCGCGCGCTACCACGACTGCCGGCCGCGCCCATGCCGACGCGATCGCCGCGAGAAGCAGCACGGCTGCCGCATAGGCCGGGGCGTTGCCCTGCATCATCCGGATGCGCGCTTTACCGCGCCGTGGCCAGACGCGAAATCGACAGCTCGGACTCGTCGATCTCCGGATCCGGTTCGAGCTCGTCGATGTGCAGCGTGGACGAGGTTCCCTCGAGGAGATCCAGCGCCGTGGTCTCGGCCGCCACCCAGACTCCGCCGAACTCCTTCAATGATCGGTGCGGTGACGTCAGGACCTTGGTTTCGATCCCGGCAGCATCCCAATAGCGCGTGCGCAGCGGGATGTAGTGCTCCTTCTCGAGATACTGGATGCTGCGACTGTATCCGGTTTCGGCGCTCGCGAACATGGTGGCCTCGACGACGTAGACGCTGACACCATCGATCGTCTCGTCCGCAAGGCGCTTGTAGCGAGCGTCGTCGAGGTCGTCGAGATGGACCAGGAAATCGTCGAACGTGAAGTCGGTGCCGGCGATGCTCTGGCCGCTCAGCCTGACCCGCATCGTGCGGCCGCGATGCGGGGAATACATGAACTCGTCGTCCTGCCCCTCGTCGCGATGCACGAACAGGTAGGCCGACCGCTCGAGTTCGTTGGGGCCGACGAAGCTGAGCATCACGCGTGCGAACACGTCGTCGACGGCCTGGCCCTTGGCGTCACGATAGTCCTTGGCGATCATGGAGACGTCGACGCGCTGCGGGTTGCCGGCCGGATCCTTCGACAGGACCCGCCCGCGCTGGATGACGGTTCGGAGCCGCTTGCGGTTTTCGAGGAAGCGATCGAAGAGCTCCTCGCCCGTCAGTTCCTGGCCGGGTGCGAATTCGGTCTCTACCTCCTCGCGGGGTGGAACTTCGATGGGCGACGCGTTCGCCGGAGCGACGGGCGCAGCCGGAGCTGCCATCGGGCTGCGTGAACTCGCACCGGATGGCCTCGCATCCTCGGCGACGGCCGACGCTGCCAAAGCGAGGTACGAGGCGACGAAGATCGCGAGCAGCCGGGCCACCGCATGCCTATGAACGAAGCGGCCGGTGCGCGAAACCTCCGGCGCCGCGCTGCCACCCGGAGGGTATGAGCGTACGTGGCGGCGGATTGAAACTTCCACGCCTCGACGCGGTCGAGAGCGCCGGCCACTGCACGATGCGCGAGATCGCTGCGGCCACCGACGCTAGTGTGCTTTGCGGCCTTCTTTCTAGAGTTGCGGCGTGCGGAACCGTTTTACGAACCCGTGGCCGCCCTCGCGCCGTCTCCGCGCGTTGCGTGGTCTTCGACACGGACGAAGCCGCACGAGAAAGCCCGAGATCAGACGTCCTACCTGCCGCTGACGGCGGCAGGCATGGCAATCGCCAAGAAAAACCGCCCTGACCCGGCCGAAGTCCTTGCGCGTTCGGGCGTAGCCACCGATACTCCGCGTCACGTCAATTCGGCTGCATGGGGGCTTTCATGAACGATGTCCGTCGCGCGTCCTTTCTTGCCCTGACCACCGTATCGATCTTGTTTGCTCTGACCGGCAGCGTCCGGGCGGGCGAGGAGTGTGCGGGCCAGCCAGTCGACACGCCGTGCACGGCCGACGCCAACGATTGCACTCGCGACGTCTGCGACGGCACCGGGGCCTGCGTGCACCTGCATTCCGTCTTCCGCAGCGCCTGCACCGACGACGGCAGCGAATGTACCGAGGATTTCTGCAATGGCGGTGGCGCCTGCATCCATCCGCCCCTGCCGTTCCGATCTCCCTGTAGCAGCGATGGCAACGAATGCACCGCCGACTTCTGCGATGGCGGAAGTATGTGCCTGCACCAGAACCTGCCGTTTCGCACTCCCTGCAACGATGACGGCAACGAGTGCACCGCCGACTTCTGCGATGGCGGCAACGTCTGCGTGCACCAGAGCCTGCCGTTTCACTCGCCCTGCAGCGACGACGGCAACCAATGTACCGCCGACTTCTGCGATGGCGGCAACGTTTGCCTGCACGTCAACGTGCCGCACCAGAGTTCCTGTCAGGACGACGGGATCGCCTGCACTCGGGATATTTGCGACGGCAGCGGCACTTGCATCCACACCGGTCCGGCCACCTGCGGCAGCGGCTGCGCAGGCGAGCCCGACGGCACTAGCTGCGCCGACGACGGCAATCCGTGCACGGCGGATGTCTGCAGTTCCAACACGTGCCAGCACTTAAACGTTCCCCAGAACACCCCGTGCACCTCGGACGGCAACGAATGCACCGACGACGTCTGCGACTTCGCCGGCGTGTGTCAGCACTTCAACCTGCCTGCGAACGTGCCGTGCAACTCCGACGGCAAAATTTGCACGACGGACGTCTGTGACAGCATGGCGGTCTGCCAGCACTTCAGCCTGGCGCAGGGTATCCCTTGCGAAACGGACAACAACGAGTGCACCGACGACGTGTGCGACACGATGGGCGTCTGCCAGCATTTCAACCTGGCTCAAGGCACGCCGTGCGACGACGACGAGAACGAGTGCACGCTCAACCGCTGCAACAACACGGCAGGCTGTGACGCGATCGAGCTCGTCCAGACACCGTGCCAGGACGAAGTCGATGCGTGCACGACCGACGTGTGCTCGGGAGGAAGCTGCGAGCACTTCACGCGCAGCGGCTGCGTCACCCCGCCTCAGACCAAGGCTCAGCAGAAATGCCTGATGGCGCTGAACAAGCGTTCCTCGCTGCTGTTCAAGGTGGCTAGCAAGGCAAGCGTGACGTGCGCGTCGGCGGCGCTCAATGGCAAGGAGCCCTCGCCACAGGCATGCCTGACCGCCGACGCCAAGGGCAAGATCGCCGACGTGCAGGACAAGCTGAACGAAGCGGCGGGCAAGCTGTGCACCGCAGGCGCACTTCCGGATTTCGGTCCGTCATCGGCCGCGGTCGCCACCGCGGCCGTCGAAGCGGAGCGACTGGCACTGGTCGCGGATCTCTTCGGTGAGAATCTGGACACGGCGCTCCTGCCTCCCGATACCGAGCAGCGCATCAAGTGTCAGGACGCAGTGCACAAGGCGGCAAGAGGCCTGGCGTCAGGCGAGATCAAGAGCTTCGTGACGTGCAAGAAGAAGGGCATCAAGGAAGAGATCGTCTCGCGGCTCGGCCTCGACCAGTGCCTGGAGCAGGGCGGCACGCAGATCACCGACCCGGCCTCGAAGCTTGGCAAGCTCGTCGCAAAGCTCACCAAAGCCCTGCAGGACTGCTCCTTCAACGACACCGCCGAGGCGTTCCCGGGCGCGTGCGTGGATAGCGTCAGCGCAGCGGCTTTCCAGGCCTGCGTGCTATCGTCCGTGCAGTGCCGCGTCTGCCGCGTCCTTGCGTCACTGGACGATCTGGCAGTTTCCTGCGACCTGTTCGATGACGGTCAGGTCAACGAGAGTTGCGAGCAGCCGTAGCAGTATCGCACGGCATACCGCCGCCAACTGCGGTATGGACGAGCTGGATCTACGACCGATGCGCTTACTTGTCGGCGGCCAGGTAGCCGCGCAGGAAAACTCTCATGGTCACGGCCGCATCGTCGGCGCAGAGAGGAAGGCTGCTCGGCTCCACCGCGAACCCGTCAGGGATGACGATGCTTCCCGTCGCTTGTCCCGCCGCATCAGACTCGAACGGGATGAACAGGATGACATCTCCGTTCGGACCTCGACGCACGCTCACAGTGCCCTTGGACGATGGCGTGGCGCCGGTCAGCCTGACGTCGGCGGAAGTTACGACGAGCACCTGCTTGTCCGTTACCGTCAGGGGGGCAGTGCTTCCATCCGACAGCAAGCGATCATTGATGACGTGTGCGCCGCTGGAATGAGGGCACGACCCGATCTCGGTCGAATCCGTGGCTTCGTGAAGAGTGACGAGCGCGCTGGCCGATTTGGGAGCGAGGGCGGCCGCCATTGCCGGCGTTCCGCCGCTGACGGCAACCGACAAGAGAGAAGACGCAATGAGCCATTTGGCCGAATTCGACATGACGTTACCTCCGCGAAAACGTTCGGCATGAGCCGAGAGTCACAACGATATCGAGGTTTGCATGCGACGTCAGGCAGAAAATCGGAATGATGCCATGTGGCGAGCCGAAGCCGGCGGATACCTCGCATCCTCTCTCTCTGCGCAGGTCGATCTCTACAACCCCCGATAGAGCCTCGGCCGTGCCGCACGGGTTCGTAAAGCCATCCCGAACGGGAGCCACGATACCGCTCCGGCACATCGTCGATCGCATTCGGCGAGAGGGTGACGACTGCGAGCCGGTGTCGAATTTCCGTCCAGCGGCTTTTACCGTCGCGGAGACCGCCGCGATTCGCGCTCATGCCGCCGTCGCATCCGAAAGAATCTCAATTTGATACAGATCGAAGCGTTTCATTGCGCGGAATTCACGTAGACACGGCTGCGATCTTCTCGTAGGTTCTGCGACCGCTCGATAACTGGGGGATTTTATTCGATGCTTCGCACGCTTACTGTGCCGTTTCTCGTCGTGGCGCTGCTCTGCAGCGCGGTTCATGCTGCCGATGTTCCGGTCGTTCCGACCAAGCTGATCGTCATCACCTCGTCCGGCGAGTCCAAAGTCGTGTTACTCGTCAAGGATCCCGCAGTGGCCAAGGGTCCGGGGACCACCGCGGACATCTCGGCCGAAGTACATATCGGCTACGGCGGCACCACCGGCGTATTCTCCATGCCGCAGGGTGAGCGCTGGCGGAACCAGGACGACAAGGCGTCGTACCGTAACACTGATGCGCCGGCCGGCGGATCGGTCAAGAAGCACGCAATCAAGGTCGGCAAATCTCTCAAGCTCACCGCCATGTCTCTCGGCGACACGCCGCTGGACATCTCGGCGGCCTCACACCTTCCCGTCACGGTAGCGGAGGTCGTCGAAAACGGCGGTGTCACGACGCGGCTGTGCGGGCAGTTCTCGTCCTGCACCCACAAGACGACGGGCGCCGGTTCCAAGCTGGTGTGCAAGGGCACGGGCACGACGGATCCGACATGCTCGGCCCTGCCCGGCCCGTCGAGCACCTCGACGAGCACCAGCACCCTCGCACCTCCGACGAGCACGACGCTGCCCGTCCCCACGACGACGATGGCAACGACCTCCAGCACGGAGGCGCCAACCACGACGACCGTCCCGGCGCCTACGACGACGGAACTTCCGACCACTACCACCGAAGCCCCGACCACCACGCTGCCGCCGACCTGCACGCCGGGCGCGACGCGTCCCTGCTCGACGGGCCTGGAGGGAGTTTGCGCCGACGGAACCGAGGTCTGCGACGGAACCGATTACGGCGCATGCAACCAGCACATTTCCGCCAGTCCCGAGACGTGCGGCGACAACCGCGACAACGACTGTGACGGCACTGCCGACGACGGCTGCGTCTGCTTCCCGAACAGCACTGAGGCGTGCGTCACGGGAAGCTCCGGCGTCTGCGCCGCAGGTAGTCGCACGTGCGACGCGATCGGCAGCGGGTACGGCGCCTGCACTGCACTGTCCGCCCCGAGCGCCGAACAGTGCGGGAACGGCGAGGACGAAGACTGCGACGGGAACCTCGATAACGGATGCTTCGTCGGCACGAGCACGACGGTAGGCACATGCCAACCGCTCTCTTGCCAGAACGGCGGCACGTGGGACCCCGATCTCTGCGCGTGTTCCTGCTATCCCAAGATCAGCGGCAGCACATGCCAGACCTACGATTGCTTCGCTGGACACGTCGACCCGAGTTTTTGCGTCGCCGTCACCCAGGCGGATTGCGCTGTACCCGATAATCGAGGGGCGTGTCCGCAGAGGTGCTTGTGCCAATGAGGCTGCGGGCATCGAGCCAGCTCTTGCGCGAAACGGCCTGAGACGCGTCGCTGGAACCGAGGACGATACGTAAGACCGCTTTCCGCACGCGAGCACGAGAGGATCGCATGAGCAGGCGGAATCGATGTCGACTACGCTGTATTTGGTCCGGCCTACCAGGCACCCGTGGCGATCCCCCGGCGGTCAGGCAGCCCAGTGGTTTGCATAGGCACCGACCCGGATCGCGGGCAGTGACCTCGCCTTCATGCCCCGAACGCCAACTTCAGCTCCTTCTTCATGATCTTGCCGTTGGCATTGCGCGGCAGGGTCTCGGTGTGGAAGGCGATCTTCACGGGCACCTTGAACGCTGCGAGCTTCTGCGCGACGAAGTGGCGCAGCTCCTCTTCCGTCGCGCTCTTGCCCGGCTTCAGCGTCACCACTGCGGCCGGCTCCTCGCCGAGAGTTCGGTGGGGAATCCCGATCACCGCCGCGTCCATCACGGCCGGATGCTCGTACAGCACATTCTCGACCTCGACGCAGTAGATGTTCTCGCCGCCGCGGATCAGCATGTCCTTGGCACGATCGACGATGTAGACGAAGCCCTCGTCGTCGTTGCGTGCAAGGTCACCGGTCTTGACCCATCCATCGACGAACGTTTCGGCGGTAGCCTCCGGCTTTTGCCAGTAGCCGCGCACGACGATGGGACCGCGGTACCAAAGCTCACCGACTTCGTTCGGCGACAGCGTCTCGCCGCTCGCCCCGACGATCTTCGCTTCGCCGGATGGAGGAGGAACTCCGCAGCTGGACGGCTTGCGCTCGTAGTCTTCGGCGAAGTTGCTCGTGGCGGTCGCCGAGGTCTCCGTCATGCCCCAGCCCTGGCCGGGCTTGAGGCGCGGAAAGCGTTCCTTGAGACGGCGTACGAGTTCGGGAGCGGACGGCGCGCCTCCGTACGAGATGGTCTCCAGTGAAGAAAGGTCGAATTCCCCGAAGCGCGGGTGCTCGATGAGCTGCCAGGCGATCGTGGGTACGCCGCCGGCCGTCGTGATTCGCTCGCGCTCGATGAGCTCGAGCGCCTGGTCCACGTTCCAGCGTCTCTGCAGGACCAGCTTGGCGCCGCCCATCATCGCTGGGATCATCACGGCAAAACAGCCGGTTGCGTGGAAGAACGGAACGCTGAGCAGCGTCGCCTTTTGCGCGGCAACCGGATCGGGCGCGGGAGGGTTCTCGCCACGGCGAAGGAAGGAGCGCGCCTGGGCGCACAGGGCGTTGAAGATGTTCGAGATGATGTTGCGGTGGGTGATGATCGCGCCCTTGGGCTTTCCGGTCGTGCCGGACGTGTAGAAAATGGCGATGTCGTCGTCAGGGTCGAGCGTCGTTCGCGGCAGATCGCTGGCCGCGAGGCTCGTCCACGAACTCGGCGTGCCGATCAAGTCCTCGAGGCGCGTGACACGAGGATCGGCGATCTCCTCGGTTGCGCGGCAGACGTAGATGCGTCGGAGATCGGGACAAGCGCCGGCGTGCTCTCGCACGCGTTCCCATCGCTCGACGTCCATCAGCGCGACCGCCGAACCCGAGTCGGCCAGCCCGTACTCGAGCTCCGGACCCGTCCACCACGCATTGAGCGGCGTGACGATCGCTCCGAGCGACGTCGCGGCCCAGAAGGCCGCCGTCCACTCCGG
>DASPNH010000070.1:0-49119 GCA_035626675.1 Binatia bacterium | reverse complement strand
ATGCAGATGCAGAAGTGGTTGAGGTTCGGGAAGGTCGTGGCCTGGGCATCGCCCTGGTTCCACATGGCAGGCGGCAGCAGATCGATGATGGTGTGCGCGTTCAGGCGGACCGAAGGGAACAGGACCGCTCCCTCGTGATACTGGTCGACGCGGTAGGGCGCCAGCCCGAGCACGACGATGTAGAAACCCAGCATCGCGTCCATGTCGCGGACCGAGAGGACGATGTGGTCGAGGTTGGCTTCCACCGCTACCTCCGCAGCAAGACCGGTAGTGCCGGCAGGCGCCGCGTGCCTGCCCGGCCGGGCGATAGACCGGAGCGGGGCAGCCGCCTCCGGAAGAGAGGCGGGGATTGTCGGCGGTTCGGGCAAGCGTGGCAAACCGGGCCGCCGCGGATTCACTCGGGAAAAAACCGCGTTTTCAGTACCTGACCCCAGCTTCTTTTTTCGAAGTGGGTCGTTTGACTTTCAAACTGCCGATCGTGCATATGCACGCAGCGCCATGCCCGAGGTTCGATACCTGCAGTTCTGTCCCATGACCCGCGCCGTCGAGATTCTCGGCGAGCGCTGGACGCTCCTGGTGGTGCGAGAGCTCTTCTACGGGCCCAAGCGCTTCAGCGATCTGAAGGCCACACTCGGTGGAGTCAGCAGCAGCGTGCTGGCCGAGCGCCTGTCGCGACTCGAAGAGCGCGGCGTCATCGTCAAACGCGAGATGCCGGCGCCGGCGGCCTCCATGGTCTACGAGCTGGCCGAGACAGGCCGCGCCCTGCGCCCGATCCTGGTGGAGCTTGCGCGCTGGGGCGTGCGCTTCATGAGCCCGCCCTGCCCCGAGGATCGCATGGAGCCGGCGTGGCTGCGCTTCGGCATGGAAGTCTTCGCACGCAAGACGGCAACGGCCGACCTTGCCCTGCATCTTCGCATCCTCGGCGAAGGCCACGCCGTCGACGTCTACGTTCGCGGCGGTGACAGCGGCGTCCTGGTCACGCACGAATCGATCGCGGCGCAGGCGACCATCGCCGCGCCTGCGATGGACATGCTCTTTCTGTGCATCGGCCTTCGCCGCGTCGACGCATCCGACCTTCCCGAGCACATCAAGGTTGCCGGCGACGCAACGGCCGCCGCGCGTGTGGCCGAGCTCTTCGACTTCTCACCCACACCATCCACCGTTCCGGTCGCCGGGGCCGGACCAACACTCGATGGCTCGCCGCGCAGCGGCGAGCCGCGAGGCTAGCGACAAAGGAGAGTTCCATGCGAAAGGTACACGGAGTCGGTGCTTCCCCGTATGTGCGCAAGGTGCGCGTGGCGTTGGCCGAGAAAGGGCTTGACTACGAGCTCGTTCCCGTCATGCCGTTCAACGTCAGCGACGATTTCAAGAAGATCAGCCCGCTCGGCAAGATTCCGGTGCTCGAGGAAGACGGGCAGTTGATCCCCGATTCGTCGGTGATCATCGACTACCTCGAGAACACGCAGCCGGCCACGTCGCTGATCCCCAAGGAACCGCGCCAGCGGGCGCAGGCGCTGTTCCTCGAAGAGTTCGCCGACGGCGGCATCAGCGCCAAGGGCACCGGCGTGATCTTCTTCCAGCGCGTGATCGGACCGCTGTTCATGGGCCAGCCCACCGACGAGGCAGCCGTCGAGAAGGCGATCAAGCAGGACATGCCTCCGCTTCTGGCCTACCTGGAGAGCCAGCTCGCCGGCGGCAAGGAGTTCCTGGTCGGCAACAGCATGAGCGTGGCCGACATCGCGGTGACCAGCCAGTTCGTCAACCTGTCGTTCGGCAACTACACGGTCGATGCGGCCGCGTATCCGAACCTGGCCAGGTATCTGGCGCGCATGTTCGAGCGGCCCTCGTTCGCGAAGTGCATCGCCGAGGATAGGGCGGCGTTCGGGCGCTGAGGCTGCGCGTTTTGACGGAGAGGGAGCGACGCCGGTGGTGCTCCCCTTCGTCTGCCAGGGTCAGGCACCTTCATTCGGCAGCCGAACAAAGGTGCCTGACCCCGAACAGCTTCCGATAAAGGCGCCTGACGCCGAATAGCGGCGTCGCGAAAAGCGCTTACGGCGTGGCGCGGATGATGCGGAAGACCTGGCCGCCGATGTCGGCAATGTAGAGCTCGCCGCGAGCGTCCTCGCCGAACGACACCACCGAGTTGACGCTCGCGCCCACCGGCGTCAGGTCCGAGGTCACGTCGTCGTGGTTGGTGGGGCTGCCGCCGTTGACCACGAACGTCCTGACGAACGCCGAGCAGTAGTCGGAGTAGAAGTAGGTCCCCGTAAGATCCGGCATGCTGCAGCCGCGATACACGAAACCGCCGCTGACCGAGCACGAGCCGTCGTTGTGGCTGTACTCGTGGATCGGGAACGTGAAGCCCGTGGCCGGGTCGGGACATTCGGGCGCCGGGTCGGGCTCGAAGCACATGTCGGCTTCGAAGATGTCCCAGCCGTAGTTCTCGCCGCCGCCGCTGCCGACGCTCTGGTAGTTGATCTCCTCCCACGAGCCCTGGCCGACGTCGGCCAGCAGCAGATCGCCGGTGGAGCGATCGAAGCTGAAACGCCACGGATTGCGCAGGCCCTTGGCCCAGATGAGCTCGAGCGGATCGCTACCGTCCACGTAGCCCGGATTGTCGGTCGGCACCGCGTAGTAGGGCGCGTTCTCTACGTCGACGTCGAAGCGCAGGATCTTGCCGAGCAGCGAGCCATCGTTCTGTGCGGTCTCGAGCGGATCGCCGCCGCCGCCGCCGTCGCCCATCGCCGTGTACAGGTAGCCATCGGAGCCGAACGCGATCTGTCCGCCGTTGTGGTTGGAGAAGGGCTGATCGATCACGATCAGGATGCGCTCGCTGCTGGCCGCGACCGTGTCGTCGTCGGGATCGGCTGCCTCGTAGCGCGCGATGACGGTGTCGCCGGCGTTGTTGGTGTAGTTGACGAAGAACCAGCCGTTGTCCTCGAAATCGGGATGGAACGCCATGCTGAGCAGGCCCTGCTCGCCGTTCTCCGAAACCTTGCCTGTGATGTCGAGATAGGGCGTCGTCAGCAGTACGTCGCCGTCGAGGTCGACGATGCGGATTCGCCCCGGCCGCTCCACGACGAAGAGGCGCGACGGATCCAGAGGCGGCGCCGCCATGTGGATGGGCTGATCCACCGCCGCGACCAGCTCGGCATCCAGAGCGGTCCCGGAGCTCGAGGTTACGCCGTCGCAGAGCGCGCTTGCGTTCTCGAGCACGCACGCTGCCGAGCAGCCATCGAAGTCGACGTTGCCGCCGTCGTCGCATTCCTCGGGCAGCTCGGCCGCGCCGTTGCCGCAAGCGGGCGGCGTGTTGCAGATGCAGGCGCCGGTGCAAAGGCCCGGGCAGGAGTCGTCGTCGCTGCCATCGCAGGGCTGGCCCGGGCCAGCCACGTCGTCGCCGCACAGCGGCGAGACCGCGGCGACGATCTCGATCACGTTGTCCGTGTTCTGGTCGCCGACCTCGTCCCAGTCGCCGTCGACGCCGCAGCCTCCGCTGGTCTCGAGCTTGGTAAACGACGTCTGCAGCTTGTCGTCGGCTTTGGTGCCGCATGCCGCATCCAGGTCGGCGCCGCGCTTGGCGGCCTTGGCGTAGCAGTTCATGCGGGCGGCGTAATGCTTACCGGCGGCCGCCAACTTTGCAGCGGCGCACAGGCGCGATGCGTCGTCGTCATAGATCATCGAAGCCGCCACCGCCGCGACGTCCGCCTCGACCATGTCCGCGACTGCACCGGCATCACCGGTGGTGGCGCATCCGCCGCGGCTCTCCGCGCGTTCGAAGCCGCTCTGCAGCTTCTCCAGCGCCCGTGCGGTGCATTCGGAGCTTACCGGCACGTCCTGCCGCAGCGCGGTCGATTCGCACGTCAGAAGCTGCTTGCCATAGTTGCCCGCGGCCTTGAGCTTGCCGCCGGCGCAGCGATCGTCGGGATCGGCTGCAGTGGCGAGCGCCGGCCAGAGCGAGAGTGCCAGAGCGAGAGACGAGATTCGCAGCAGTACGTTTTTCATCGAGATACCTTCCCCCCTTCATCGAACACGGAAACCAGTCCCGTGCCGATCATAGGCAGCCGAGACCGATACTGCCAGTGCCCTTCCTCGCTTAGGCGAGGGCTTATGCTAGGACTCGGCGCGTGCGCGGCGCCATCGTCGTCTCCGACTTCCTCGAGCAGCACTGGAGTGTGCAGCTCGATGCTGCAGCTCCGGGAATACCGCGCCTCGTTTTGGGTGAGAACGGACTCAACGGTGACCCCCAGCAGGCCGAAGTGGCATATTTCTCGGGCGATCTGTTTCCCGAACGCGGGCGAGATTTCTTCTTTCCGATGCTCCATGCCAGCGAGCTGAAGTGGCTGCACACTTTCAGTGCGGGTGTCGATCATCCGATCTTCCATCGTTTCCTCGACGCCGGCGTTCGTCTTACCACGTCTTCAGGCGCCTCCTCGGCAACGATCGCCGAGACGGTCCTGTTCTTCCTGCTGTACCTGTCGCGCGAGTTCTGGAGGACGCATGCAGCCCGCCAGCAGCGAGGCTGGCTGCCGCATGACGTACGCGAGCTCGCCGGTGCCACCGTTGCCGTGGTCGGGATGGGACCGATCGGCATGGAAGTGGCGCTGCGAGCGCGCGCGTTCGGCATGAACGTGGTCGGCGTGACGCGAACCCCGAAAGGCACCGAAGGCTTTCCCGTGCTTGCGCTGTCGTCCCTGGACGAGGCGATCGCGCCTGCGCAGTACGTGGTGCTGGCGTTGCCGCTGACGCCGCAGACGCGCGGGCTCTTCGACCGCGCGCGCCTGGCGCGCATGAAGCGCGGAGCGTTCTTCGTCAACGTGGCCCGCGGTGAGCTGGTCGACGAGACCGCGCTGATCGATGCGCTGAAGGCCGGAAATCTTGCCGGCGCAGCGCTCGACGTCTTCGCCGAAGAGCCGCTGCCTTCGACGAGCCCGCTGTGGGAGATGCCCAACGTGGTCATCACGCCGCACTCGGCCGGCCGCAGCCTGGCCTCCAACGATCGTGCGACCGGGATCTTCCTCGACAATCTCGGCCGCTACTTGCGCGGCGAGCCGCTGCGCAACGAGACATTTCCGGGCGAGCGAGGTCCGTCATGAGCGACGTCCTGCTGACCGGCGCCACGGGTCTGCTCGGCAACGCGATCGCGCGAGCGCTGGTTGCGCAGGGTCGAACCGTGCGCGCCCTGGTGCGTTCGCCCGAGCGGGCTCGCAAAGTCGTACCGGCGGCGTGCGAGCTCATCGAAGGCGACGTCACCGACATCGCCTCGGTGCGGCGCGCCGCGGCCGGATGCCGCGTCTTCTATCACGCAGCAGGACTGCCCGAGCAGTGGCTCGCCGACGCCGGCACGTTCGATCGCGTCAACGTAGGCGGAACGGTCAACTGCGTGGCCGCCGCGCTGGAGACGGGCGTGGAGCGCTTCGTCTACACCAGCACCATCGACGTCTTCGTCTTCGGTGGTCCCGGAGTTCCCTTCGACGAGAGCGCGATCGACCCGAATCCGAAGGCGACCGCGTACGAGCGATCCAAGCAGGCCGCCGATCGCGTCGTCACCGAGGCGCTGGCCAACGGGCTGCCGGCCGTGTTCCTGCATCCCTCGGGCATCTACGGACCGGGACCGGAGACGTCGCCGGGCACCAATCAGCTGCTGGCCGATCTGGTCAAGGGCAAGGTGCCGATGCTCCTGCCCGGCGGCATGCCGGTGGTCTACAGCGACGATGCCGCCAGCGGCCACATCCTGGCCGAGCGCCACGCCGCCGTCGGCGCCAGATACATCCTGAGCGAATCGTATCGCAGCCTCTTCCAGATCGCCGAGGACGTGCGCGCGGCCACGGGCACGTCCAAGGTCCCGCCGGTGATGCCGATGATGGTGGCCAGCGCGGTAGCCGTCATCGGTGAGCTGGTGTCGGCGGTGGCGCGAAAGCCGCCGCTCCTGCCCAGGGGCCAGCTCCACTTCCTGCAGTACGAGGCGCATCCGATCGGCGCACGCGCCGAGCGCGAGCTCGGCTGGACGCCGCGGCACTTCGAGCGCGGCCTGCTGGACACACTGACCTTCTTGCGCGAGACGGGACGCATCTAGATCCTGGGCACGATTCCGCATAGGGGTCAGGCGCGTTTTCCGGCAGCCGCAAAAGGCGCCTGACCCTCTCGATCGAGGAGAACACCATGAAGAGAGTGCTCGGCTGGACCGCAATCATCCTGGTCGTGCTGGTCGCCGCCGGCGGCTTCTACGTGTACCGCACCGTGGCCGGCCTGGACGTCGAGAAGATGAGCGATCAGCTCCACGTCATCATGGGACTGGGAAGCAACGTCGGCGTGCTGCAGACCAGCGCCGGCGCGGTCGTGGTCGATACGATGACGACGACCATGCAGGGCGCGAGGATCAAGGAGAAAGTGCGCGAGCTGACCGGCGGGGCGACGGTCGCCGTCATCAACACGCACTACCACCTCGACCACACGCACGGCAATCCCGGCTTCGACAAGGGCACGCAGGTGATCTCGACCAGGAAGACGCTCGAGCATTTGCACGCGCGCGACGCCGATTACTGGGAAGGCGACGCCGCCAGCCTGCTGCCGAGCCGTACCTTCGAGACCGAAGAGCTCATCGAGATCGGCGGCAAGAGAATCCGATGCCTGCATCTGGGCCGCGGCCACACCGACGGCGACCTCGTCGTCATCTTCGAAGACGAGCGCGTGCTGCACACGGGCGACCTGTTCTTTCACGGGCGATTTCCCAATATCGACCTGGAAGCCGGCGGCTCGATCAAGGAATGGATCGCGACCATCGACCGCCTGCTCGAGCTCGACGTCGATCGCATCATCCCGGGCCACGGCCCCGTCTCCGACAAGGAAGGACTGCGGCAGTTCCAGAATTTCCTGCGCGAGCTCTGGGACGTGGGCATGGCCGCAGCACGCGATGGCAAGACACTCGACCAGACGGTGGCCGAGACGCGCCTGAAGACGGCGGAGAAGATGGAGGACATCTACGTGCCGTTCCTGATCCGTCTCGATCACGACTTCGTGGTCAAGCGCGCGTGGGAGGAAGCCACCGGCGCCGTCCGCTACGAGCCGCAGGCCAGGCGCTGAGGCTGCGCGATGAGCGAGCAGAGCAGGCAGATCGTCCGTTCCTACTTCGACGCCGTCAACGCCGGTGACATGGATACCATCACGGCGCTGCTCGATGACGCTGCGGTATTCTGGGTGCCGCCCTCGCTACCGGACGGCGTCGAGTTTCGCGGCAAGGCGATGGTGCTCAAGCTCTTCACCGAATCGGTGGGGCTGTACGACGCGAGCGCCGGACTGGCGGCGGAAATCCTGACGCTGACGGCCGAGGAGGACCGCGTCGCGGCCGAGCTGATCATCCGCGGCCGCTCGGCGGCCAGCGGCGAGGCGTACGAAAACTTCTACCATTTCCTGTTTCGGATACGCGACGGTCGCATCGTCGAGATTCGCGAGCACCTCGATTCGCTCTACGCCTACCGCAAGCTCTTCATCCCCGCCGGAATCACCGAGCGCCACCACTGCAAATGGCTGCCATAGGGACACTCCCCTTTACGTCTTCGTAAAGGGGACTGTCCCGTCTTCAAGGACTGCCGTCTTAAGGGGACTGTCCCCTTAACCTTCTTGAGACCCTGCTCTCGCTTTAAGGGGACTGTCCCCTTAAAACCAGGCACCTTTTTACCGCCGCAGCCGTCGCACTGCGCCGGCAACCCATGCCAGCGTGGCGGCGAAAAATAGCAGCGCCGGGAACGCCGGCGCCTGCGCCGGCATGAGCGGCTGCGCGGCGGGCGCAGCGGAAACCGAAACGGGGACCGCAACGACCGCGGCGTCGGCATCCTCGGAAGATCGCCCGAAAACGACGTACACCTGACCGGCGAATGGACGTGCCTTTGGTGTGGCGGAGGCCGCGCCGATGATCACGTCGTCGAAACCATCGTCGTTGACGTCGCCGGCAGCAGAGACCGTATTGCCGACCTGTCCCTTCTCCGGCCCGTGCAGCGCGATTCCCTGCGTGCCGTCGAGCGTGAACAGCTCGACGGCACCTTGCGCCGGGCCCTGCTCGGAGCCGAAGACGACGTAGGCCGCGCCCGAGCCCGTGCCATGCGGCTCGGCCGCAGGGGCACCGATGAGCACGTCGTCGAAACCGTCGTCATTGAAGTCGCCCGCACCCGAAACCGAAGACCCGGCAAGATCGAACGACGACACGCCGCGGATGACGAAGCCCTGCTCGGGCTGCAGCGCGCCGAGCTGGATCGGACCGAACTCGCCGGCGTCGGCCCCGCCATAGATGACGAAGGCACCTCCCATGTTCTCGCCGAAGTCGGAGATGCCGGGCGCACCGATGATCACGTCGTCGAAGCCGTCGCCGTTGACGTCGCCTGCCCCGGCCACGTCGAAGCCGCTGCGCTGCTCGGCATGGGCGCCGTCGATGGTGACGCCGACGGGCGGCGCAAGGTCGAGGAGTGACAGCACGCCGTCCGGGCTCGGAGTGGTGCTGCCGAAAACGACGTAGCTCTGGCCCGAGCGCGTCTCGTTGGGATCGGCGAAGGCGGTGCCGATGAGAATGTCGTCGATTCCGTCGCCGTTGAAATCTCCCGCCGCCGAGACCGATCCTCCGGCAGCATCGCGACGCGCGGCACCGAGAAGGCGCAGCCCGTTGGTCTCGTCGATCTCGGAAAGATCGAGCCCGTCCTCGTCCAGACCTTCCTTGCCGAACAGCACGTAGACCTCGCCTCGTTCCTCGGCGTTGGCCGCATCCACGCCGGGCGCACCGATGAGAAGGTCTTCGAGGCCGTCGTCGTTGAAGTCGCCGGCGCCGGAAACCGCGCTGCCGGCAAGGTCCTCGCTGGCGTGTCCTTCGACGCGGAAGCCCTCGGTGCTGGTGAGCGATGCCAGGTCCAGGGTACCGCCGCGCACGATGTCACCGCGCAGGAAGAACGCCTCGCCCGGCGGAAGCGTGTCTCCGTCATCGAGACCGCGCGCACCGATGAGCAGATCGGGAACGCCATCGGCGTCGGCATCGCCGGTCATCGCGCACGACAGGCCCAGACGATCCTTGTTGCCGCGGCCGACGAAGAGGAAATCGTCGGACAGATCGATCTTGCGACGCGCGACCTGCGTCTCGCCGCCGAAGACGACGTAGGCCTTGCCGGTCTGGGTCATGCCCGTCGGCATGCGGGCGCCGATCACCAGATCGTCGAAGCCGTCGGCGTCCAGGTCGCGTCCGCCGCCGACGCAGGAGCCGAGCTGGTCGTCCTCGAGCGAACCTTCCAGGATGAAACCGTTCTGGCCGTTCAGGCCGCCGAGCTCGATCACGCCCGGGTCGGGCGCGGCGATCTGGATCGTGATGACCTGCGTATCGATGCCGCCGTTGAAGTCGTCGACGCGGAACGAGAAACGGCCGGCATCGCCCGCGACGCCGTCGGCCGGCGTGAACGTGAAACGCACCAGCTCGGGAACCGAGGGCTGATCGCCCACCAGCACCGGATCGCCGTTCATGTCGCGCACGACACCGAAGGCCGGGTCGGGAAGCTCCAGGATCTGCACGCGCAGCTCGTCGTCGTCGGCGTCTTCGGGCTCCTGGATGCCGAGCAGGACCGCGGCCGAATCCTGCGCGACGATCAGCGTCTCGTCCTCTCCCGCCTGCGGGTAGGAATTGCTCGCGTCGCCGTTGGTGGTGCGATCGGCGAACTGAAGCACCTCGACTCCGGTCACCGTATCGATGCCTTCGTCCTCCCCGAGGCCCGGAAGGTCGGGCTCCTGATCGGTGATGGTGACCTGCTCACCATCGACGTCGATGTCGAAGTCTTCGAACTCGCCGGCGAAGAACAGAGTGTCGATGCCGTCGCCCCCGGCGATGACGTCGTTGCCGTCGTCGCCGGCCATCGAGTCGTTGCCCGTGGAGCCGTCGAGCTGGTCGTCGCCTTCGCCGCCGTCGAGGACGTCGTTGCCCGAGCTCGCGGCCAGAACGTCATCGCCTTCGCCGCCGCCCATCCTGTCGTCGCCCGCCGCGCCGCTCAGATCGTCGTTGCCGGCGCCGCCGCGCAGGAGATCGTCGTCGTTGCCGCCGCGCAGGATGTCGCGGCCCGGTCCGCCGTTCAGAGTGTCGTTGCCGGCGCGGCCCTCCAGCGTGTCGGCACCGCCGCCGCCTCGTACGATGTCGTCGCCGCCCTCGCCGTCGACGAGATCGGCGCCGTCGCCTCCACCCAGGACGTCGTCGTCGTCGTCGCCGAAGACCTGATCGTCGTCCTTGCCGCCCGAGATGTCGTCCTTGCCCGAGCCGCCCTCGAGAACGTCGACGCCGCCGCCGCCCTTGATTTCGTCGTCGCCCACGAGGCCGCGAAGCATGTCGTCGCCCGCGCGTCCGCGCATGGTGTCGGCCGCATCGGTGCCATTGAGAGTGTCGTTACCCGAGGTTCCGTTGATCTCTGCCATTCCACCTGATCCACGGGTGCCAGCGGCGTTGCAGCGCGGTCAGCACCCGATGCTAGAAACGAGGTTCCTGCGCCGGCGCCTGGCTTCGCGGCAGCGCCCCGAGGAACTCCCACGCCGAACGCGGGATGCTCGTGATCTCTTCCTCGAAAAGAATCGTCTGTGCGCGATAGTTGCGTCCGTAAAACCCGCGCGTGTCGTCCGAATCGACGCCGAGATAGCCGCCCTCGATCGAGACGCCGGCGAACAGGCCGCGCGACCTCGCATAGGAATAGATCTCGGCATTCATCGCGATGTCGGTCGATGCCGACGTGCTGCGTCCCACCGGGCCGGCCGCCACGCCGGCGTCGCCGGAGAGCTTGACCTTGCTCGCCAGCAGCGAGCGCACGCTGCGCTCGGTCATGAAGAACAGCACGACGTCGGTCGACGACGCACCGAACTGGAGTCCGACTCCACCGCCGGTCAGCATCACGTGCACGGGCGGGCTCCACTCTTCGCGCTCGCTGCGGCAGCTGAGCAGTCCCTTGCCGTAGTGGCCGCCGACGAACCATGCCGCCTTCATCATGCTCGGCACCACCGCGATGCAGCGGCAGCGCGCGATCAGGTCGTCGGGAATCGCATTGTCCGGTGCCATGCGCAGCTCGCGAAAGACCTCGGCCGACCGCCGCGCCCGCGCATCGAGCTCGGTATTGCGAGCCTCGGACGGGTCCGGCATCAAGACCACCGCCAGCACCAGACCATAACAACACAGAGAAACGGTTTTCATGGCACAACCTCCACACAACACCGCAATCCCGAAAGTATACCTGCCGAATGGGTGGCGCAGGAAGTCGGATAATGCGCAGCTGAGGCCAGTGGGCGGTTCGTTGCGCTTCAGTGTGAGGAGGAAAAGATCGTATCCACCATTTCCAGGAAGCTATCGCGGTCCGTCGCGGCCGTTCCTGCCAGCTGTCCATCGATGAACAGCGATGCCAGGCCGTGGACCAGCGCCCAGGCTCTTACGGCGCGATGCTCAATGTCGCCGTCGGGAATGACGCCGGCCTGCTGGCAGGCCCGGATGGAATCGCGAAGGCGGTCGTAGGCAGCCCTGGAGGCGGCATCGAGCGCGGCATACAGCCGCTTGTCCGGGATCTCGGGGCCGAACATCACGCGGTAGTGCGCGGGATGATCGATGGCGTAGCGGACGTAGGCCAGGCCGTGGCAGCGGAAGCGCTGGGCGGCGTCGCTGCCGGCGCGCTCGATCTCTTCCTCGGCGTGACGGTCCAGGGCCAGGAAACCTTCCTCGGCCACCGCCGCCATGAGCTCGCGCTTGTCGGTGAAGTGCCTGTAGGGCGCGGCCGGCGACACTCCCGCCCTGCGCGCGGCGCCTCGCAACGTAAGAGCCGGCGGACCGCCTTCGGCCAGGAGCTCCAGCGCGCCTTGCAGCAGCGCGCGCCTCAGATCGCCGTGGTGATACGCCATGCGCAAAAAGAATGCGGGAGGCACCGGGCTCCTCCCGCAATCCACTCAGCTCTCGCGTCGCGCTCCTACCAGTGGAAGTAGCCGCCGACGGTGACGGCGTCGATGTGCTCGTCGATGTGCGTGTTGCCCGGAGGCAGGGCCACGTCGCGATCCTTGAGATAAACGCGCGTCCACTCGGCACGTACGCCGATGGGCAGGTTCGGAATCTTGTAGGTCATGCCGGCACCGAAGGAGAGATCCTGGTCGCCGCCGCCGTCGGCGTCCTGGTCGCCGTCCCAGAAGTAGCAGCCGATCTTGCCGAAGATGGCGAAGTCGCCGAAGGGAACGCGTGGCATGCCCGAGAGGTTGAAGCCGTCGATCTTGGCCTTGTTCGGGCTGGCCTCGGCCTGGCCCATGTCCAGCCACTCGATCTCGACGGCGAACCACGGAATGAACTCCCACCATGCATGCACGCGGTAGGCGAAGGTCTCGTCGTCGAAATCATCCCAGAGACCGACGCCGGCGCCGCCGCCGAAGTTCAGGCGGTCCTTGAAAGCGAACAGGCTCTGCTTCTCTTCGGTCGTCGTCTCGGTGGTTGTGACGGTGGTGGCGGTTTCCGCGGCTTGGGCCATTGCTGCCGAGAAGGCCACGCACACGGCGAGAATGGCGGCGTCGATACGAACGTGTCGCTTCATGGTCTCCCTCGTCTCCGGTGCCATCGTGGTCAATGGCCGGTCCCTGGTCAGTGTTCGATGACTTTTATACTGCCAATGCCCGGAAGGCGAGCATCGCCAGGCCGCGATGTGCGACATCCAAGGGCCGGGACGGGTTGGGAAAAACGGCCGGTTTCGAGATCAGGCGCCAGGCTTGGCAGCGGCCTTCTTCGAAGAGGCTTTGCCAGAGGATCGACCGCCGCTTTTTGCGGCCTTCTTGGCGGCGGGCTGCTTCTTGCCCGCCTTCTTCTTGCCGGACGTCGCCTTCTTCTTGCCCGATGACTTGCGCGCCGAGCCGGACGACTTGCGGCGCCCGGCCGACCTGGCGTTGGCTTCCAGGTAGCGGCGCAGCTCGCCCACGGCCTTCTCGATCTGCGCGGTGATGTTGGTCAGACCCTGCAGGACCGAGCGCAGCGCCTTCTCGATATCCGGCGGAACTCCGGCTTTGCCCGCGCGCTCGCGAAGATCGCCGCCCATGGAGCGCGCAGCGCGCTCGAGCTCCTGCACCATCTCACGGATACGATCGGTCGGTGTGCGTGCTGCCATGGCCTGCCTATACGACTTGGGCGGGGTGGCCTGCAAACGTTTTCTGCACGGTGTCAGGCCACCAGCTCGACGCTGTCTCCGCGCGCGATCGGCCCCGGCTCGACCACGACGGCATAGGCGCCGACGTTCTGCTGCGCGTCGCGCACGACCGTGCGAAGGACCTGCGGATCCTTGGCGAGATCGGCCTGCGGCTGCGTGGTCATGCTGCAGCGCACGGTCGGCATCACGACCTGGATTCTGGCCTTGCCGATGCGCAGCTCGCCTCCGCTCCAGCCCGCTTCGACCAGTCCCCGCTGATCGCTGGCGCTCTCGATCAGGATGTTGGGCCGGAAGCGGCGGCGGTCGAAGCTCGAGGTCGGGTTGGCCGCCGACAATGCGGCCAGCGTGGCGGTGGTCAGCACGTGCAGCGGGAAGGCGTCGAAGTAGGTTCCTGGCGGTGAGGAGAACTCGAAGAGCTCGGGCGGGAAGACCGACAGATCCGGCAGCGGCTCGTCCGCCGTGCGCCCGAACAGGCTGCGCAGCTCGCGATCGAAATCCGTATCGTCGGGAAGGCCGCGGCGGTAGTGGTCGGTGTCCTCGGCCGGATGCAGTGGATGCAGAGTGACCTTCTTGCCGAGCACGCGCGACAGCATGGCGTCGACGTCGCCCTCGCCCGTAACCACGCGCGAGCCGTCGGGAAGATCGATCCGTGCCGGCGGCGAGGAGCCCGGCGAGGGCTCGGTCAGATAGCGGGCGGCGCACTGCATCAGCACGGGCAGCTTCTTGCCGCCACGGATCTCGGCCGCAACCTCGTCGCGAACCGCCCAGCCGCGATCGCCGGGAATTCCGCCTGCGGTCAGGACGGCCTGGGCAAGCTGCTCGCCCGCCATCGACTTGACCGGATATCGCCAGAGCTCTGCAACGGTACCGACTCGCATGAGCGGCTTGTAGGCGCTGCGGGCCAGCGGAGCAACGCGGGTTCACCCGAGTGCCGCGAAGAGGGATGGCTGTCCGGTCAGGCAAGGCGCGGCCGCAGCCGAGCACGCAACGCCTGTCGGCTACCGTGCACCGGAGGGCTGCATCCGGTAAGGGTGAGCGCCCGTGAACGAGCTGCCCTTCCATCCTCTGGTCCTCTCCTGGTTTCAGTCCACCTTCCCTTCGGCAACCGCCGTCCAGCGCGACGGATGGCGCAGCATCGCCGGCGGCCGCGACACGCTGATCGCCGCGCCCACCGGTTCGGGCAAGACGCTGGCAGCTTTCCTGTGGTCGCTGAACGAGCTGGTCGACGAGGCGTGCCGGGGCACTCTCGCCGATCGCGTCCATACGATCTACGTCTCGCCGCTGAAGGCCCTCGGCAACGACATCGAGAAGAACCTGGCGCAGCCTCTTGCCGGCATTCGCGCGCTGGCCGAAGAGGCCGGCACGCCGCTGGCGGAGATCCGCACCGCGGTTCGCACCGGCGACACGCCCGCCAAGGATCGCGCGATGCACTTGCGGCGCCCGCCGCACATCCTGATCACCACGCCCGAGTCGCTCTACATCCTGCTGACGGCCGAAAAGAGCCGCGCCATCCTGGCGCAGGCGCGGCGTGTGATCGTCGACGAGATCCACGCCTCGGCGCAGGACAAGCGCGGGCTGCATCTTGCGCTCTCACTGGAGCGGCTCGATGCCGTCACCGACAAGCCGCTGCAGCGCATCGGCCTCTCGGCCACGCAAAAGCCCATCGACGAGGTCGCGCGTCTCCTGGTCGGCACCGCACGTCTGGACGATGCGGGCAACGCGCGCTGCACCATCGTCGACACCGGCCACCGGCGCCCTCTGGATCTGCGCATCGAGATTCCCGACTTCGAGCTCGGGCCCGTGGCCAGCCACGAGATGCAGGCGGCCAACTACGATCGCATCGCCGAGCTGGCGGGCCAGCACCGCTCCGTGCTCGTCTTCGTCAACACGCGGCGCCTGGTCGAACGTGCGGCGCACGCGCTGACCGAGCGCCTGGGCAAGGAGAAGGTCGCGGCGCATCACGGCAGTCTCTCGCGCGAGACGCGCCTTGCCGCCGAGCAGGGACTGAAGTCCGGGGACATTCCCGTCGTCGTCGCCACCGCGTCGCTGGAGCTCGGCATCGACGTGGGACACGTCGACCTGGTCTGTCAGATCGGCACGTCGAGCTCGATTGCGCAGTTCCTGCAGCGCGTGGGCCGCTCGGGCCACTGGCTCGGCGCAGTACCCAAGGGGATCATCTTTCCTCTGACCCGCGATCAGCTTCTTCAGTCCGCGGCCACCGTCCGCTCGGTCTACGCAGGCGAGCTCGACGCATTGCACATCCCGCGTGCCGCGCGCGACGTGCTGGCGCAGCAGATCGTCGCCATCGCCGCTTCCGGCGACATCGCCGTCGACGACCTGTTCGCGCTCATCCGGCGCGCCTACCCGTATCGCGATTTCCCGCGCGCAGAGTTCGACGCGATCGTCGAGATGCTCTCCGAAGGCGTCTCCGACAAGCGAGGCCGGCGCGGCGCCCACCTGCATTTCGATCGCGTCAACGGCGTCGTGCGCCCGCGCCGCGGCGCGCGTCTTACGGCCATCACTTCGGGCGGCGCCATCCCCGACACCGCCGACTACGACGTGATCCTGGAGCCGGAGGGAACCTTCCTCGGCAAGATCAACGAGGACTTCGCGGTCGAGAGCCTGGCGGGCGACATCTTCCAGCTCGGCAACCACTCGTGGAAGATCCGTCGCGTCGAGATGGGACGGGTGCGCGTCGAGGATGCGGGCCTGCAGCCGCCGACGATTCCGTTCTGGCTCGGGGAAGGCCCCGGCCGAACGCGCGAACTGTCGGACTCAGTCTCCGATCTGCGACAGGAAGTGGCTGCGCGCCGCCACGATCCGGCAGAGGCGATACGCTGGCTGGTGGCCGAGACGCGCGTGTCTCCCGAGGGCGCGGCCCAGATCCTCGCATACGTCAACGACACGATGGCCATGCTCGGCGCGGTTCCCACCACCGAGACCATCGTGGCCGAGCGCTTCTTCGACGAGGCCGGCGGCATGCAGCTGGTGCTGCACGCGCCTTTCGGCATGCGCGTCAATCGCGCCTTCGGCCTGGCGCTGCGCAAGCGCTTCTGCGTCTCGTTCGATTTCGAGCTTCAGGCCGCCGCTACCGACGACGGCATCCTGCTGTCGCTCGGCGAGCAGCACAGCTTTTCGCTCGACTCGATCTTCTCGTTCGTGCGTGCGCAGACGTTCCGAGAGGACCTGGTGCAGGCCGCCTGCCAGTCCCCGATGTTCATCAACCGCTGGCGCTGGAACGCCAGCCGGGCCCTGGTGCTGGTGCGCCACCGCGGCGGGAAGAAGATTCCGCTGGCCATCCAGCGCATGCGCTCCGAGGATCTGCTGGCGGCGGTCTTTCCTGACCAGGTCGGCTGCCAGGACAATCACACCGGTCCCATCGAGCTGCCCGATCATCCGCTCGTCAGCGAGACCATCGATGACTGTCTGTACGAGGCGATGGACTCCGAGGGCCTGGCGATGGTTCTGGGCGACATCGAGCACGGCCGCATCCGCACCGTCGCCGTGGAGACGCCGGCGCCCTCGCCGATGTCGCACGAGCTGCTCGGGGCCAATCCCTACGCCTATCTCGACGATGCGCCGCTCGAGGAGCGCCGTGCGCGCGCGGTCAGCCTGCGCCGCACCGATGCGGCCGTTGCCGGCGGTCTGGGAGTTCTGGATGCCGGTGCGATCGAGGAAGTGCGCAGCCAGGCATGGCCCGAGGCGCGCGACGCCGAGGAAGCACACGACGCCCTGCTGACGCTCGTGCTGCTGCCGGTGCAGGATGCGCAGGCGTGGAGCGAGCATCTGACGGCGCTGCTGGCGCAGCGTCGCGCCACGCGCATGCTGCTCGAGGGCCGGCCCGTCGCGTACGTTGCCACCGAGCGCGTCTGCGTTGCGCGCGCGCTGTTTCCTGCCGCGCGCTTCGAGCCCGAGGTTCCCGCGATTTCTGCACCGGCGCGACTGCTCGCGCGCAGCGGCGGCGTGCTGGACGAGGAAAGCGCGTCGCTGGAAGTCGTACGCGGCTGGATCGACTCGCTCGGTCCGGTCACGGCGGGCGCACTGGCCGCGCGGCTCGGATTGCCCCAGCTGCGCGTCGAGGCCGCGCTGGCCGCGCTGGAATCTCGCGGGTCGGTGTTGCAAGGTCGCTTCACGGCCGAGGCCGGCGGCGAGACCGAATGGTGCGAGCGCGGTCTGCTCGCCCGCATCCATCGCCTGACGCTCGGCCGGCTGCGGCGTGAGATCGAGCCGGTCAGCACGACCGACTTCATGCGCTTCCTGCTGCGCTGGCAGCACGTCGCCGACGGCACCCAGCTTCACGGACGCGAGGGCGTTCGCAGCGTCATCGCGCAGCTTCAGGGACTCGAGCTGATCGGCCCGGCCTGGGAGCGCGACGTCCTGCCGGCGCGCATCCGCGACTACGACGGCAGCGACCTCGAGCACCTGTGCCTTGCCGGCGAGGTCGCCTGGGGCCGCCTCTCACCGTGGCTTCCCGACGAAGAGGAGGCCGCGGCGGCATCCAGACGCCGCCGGCCGCGCGTTCCGACGCGTTCGGCGCCGATCGCGTTCATGCTTCGCAGCGACATGCCCGATCTGCTCGTACCGCTACCGGAGGAAGGCGCGCCGCTGCACGCGCTCTCCGACAATGCGCGTGCAGTGCTCGCATATCTCGAAGCGCGCGGTGCCTCTTTCCTTGCCGAGATCACGCGCGCGACCGGCAAGCTTGCCACCGAGGTCGAAGAGGCGCTGTGGGAGCTGGTGGCCGCCGCGCTCGTGACCGGCGACGGCGTGGCGGGCCTTCGCGCGCTGCTTCGCGCCGACGATTCGCGCAAGCCGCGCCGTCTTTCCGGCGCCGCGCTGCGTGCCGTCGGCGGCCGCGCGATGCGGCGCGGGATGCCGGTGGGGCGGTGGTCGCTGCTTCGCGTCGAGGCTCCGCCAGTGCTGCCGGAGGACGAGCACGATGCGATGGTGGCCACACGCCTGCTGCATCGCTACGGCGTCGTGTTCCGCGACGTCGTGCTGCGCGAGCGGCACCTGCCGCCGTGGCGCCGCATCCTGTGGGCGCTGCGCCGCATGGAATCACGCGGCGTCGTGCGCGGCGGGCGTTTCGTCTCGGGAGGATTCGTCGGCGAACAGTTCGCGCTCCCGCATGCCGTCGAAGCGCTGCGCGAAGTGCGCCGAAACGACGGCAGCCAGGAGATCGCGATCGTGGCGGCAGCCGATCCGCTCAACCTCGTCGGCATCCTGACGCCGGGCGGGCGCGTCTCGCCGTACACGCGCGAGGTCATCGCCTATCGCGGCGGCGCGCCGGTCGAGATCGGCGAACTCGGCGAGGTCAGAAGCCGGCTGCAGCGGTTCGGGTACGTGGCGCCGGTGGCGGGGCGGCGGCGCTGAGCTCGAGGTGCCCGCGCTCGCGGCGCGGCGCCGCGACAGTGACAGTGACAGGCCACAGGCGGCGCGACAGTGACAGGCAGCGCGTTGCGCCAGGTGCGGCGTCGAGGCACTGACAGGACGGTGCGCGGGCCGCGAGCGGCAGCGCTGAGGAGGGACGATCATGGCGAGGAAGCCCGATTGGTATTACCACCGCAACGGTTGAACGACGTGCGTCAAAGCGTCCAAGTTCCTGGACGCCAATGGCATCGAGCCCAAGGAGACGGTCTCGGCTTCCCGCAAGCTGAGTCGCAAGGATGCGGCGGCGCTGGCGAGGGACGCCGCCACCGTCATCGTGGCCAAGGGCAGGAACGTGCGCGAGTTCACCGGGAGCGCGCGCAGCGGCGCCGAGTGCATCGAGGCGATGCTCGGCCCCACCGGCAATCTTCGCGCGCCCACGCTTCGCGTCGGCAAGACCGTGTTGGTCGGCTTCGACCAGGACACCTACGAGAACGCCCTGCTTTAAGGGGACAGTCCCCTTATGCGACGACGCTTAAGGGGACTGTCCCCTTATGGAAGGGACGATGCGGCTGAAGGATGCGGACCGGTTGCTGGATGCGGGGTACACCGAGCTCGAGTCGGGGTTCACGCGGCTTGCCGACGGACAGCTCTACGTGGCGTGCTGGACGCTGATGCCGCAGTGCAAGGGCGCGATGGTCGACTGGTGGTTCGGCTACCTGCGAACCACCGAGCAGTACAAGTGGTGGCATCCTCGCGATCACGTCTGGTGCGAGTGGGTCGGAGAGCGCGGCAGCGGGCGCTACATCGGCGGCACGCACAACGTGCACGAGTACATCGGCGGCGACCTCGCCAAGCTCAAGATCACGTTTCGTGAGCCGGGCGAATATCTGGACGTCGCGCGTTTCGAGGAGGCCGGCATCAGCGCGGCGGTATGCGGCCGCGTCGGGCCGCTCGATTCACCGGTGTACGCCGGTCACCTCATGCACGTCTGCCGCGACACCGACTACGGCTGCGAGATGCGCAGCCGCTTCTGGCTCGGTGATTTCGATCCCGAGATGCCGGTCGACTACTCGACGCTCGAGCAGGTCTTCTCCGATCGCATGGGCGAGGGGCTGCTCAAGCACTGTCACGAGGAGATGACGTATCTTGCCGGCTTCCTGCCGGGCCTCTACGCGCGAGAGACCGGCACGTCGCACTGAAATCGGAAGAGGGGTCAGGCACCTTTTCGACAGCCGAAAAGGTGCCTGACCCCCTTTCTCACAGCGGAGCGCAGGAACAGGAGCCGAGCGCGTCCAGGCACACCGACCCGACCGGACAGGCGCCCGCGCAAACCGGCGAGAGCGCGTCTTCGCATGCGGGCAGCGGCAGCGTGGTCGTCGGCGTGGTGGTCGTCGGGCTCTCGGTCGTCGTCGTGCCGAAGCCGGGGCAGTTGGCTCCGTTCGGGAGCTCGTAGACGACGTTCGGGTCGCTCTGGCAGCGCAGGTCGACGTTGAAGTCGATCTCGAAGGTTCCGGGGCCGGGCAGACCACCCGAGCTGTTCACCGCCGGGCTGGTGGTGGGCGGGATACAGAAGATCGCGCCCTTCAGCGGTTTCTCGATATCGGCGACGCCGGCGGTCGTGATCGGATCCGGGAAGCAACGGCGCAGATCGAAGATCGTACAGTTGCCGGCGTTCAGGGCCTGGCAGTCGACGTCGGTGACGCACGAGAGGAAGCCGCGACCATCCGGATGCGTGACGCCGTCACAGTACTTGTCGATGGGACCGATCTCGCACTGGGCGTTGGAGGCGCACAGGAAGTCGGTGCACTCGTTCTGGTTGACGCCGGCGCCTCCGCCGGCCGTGCACGTGCCGGCACCGGCAGCCGCGCACTGCGCATCCGAAGAGCAGCCCAGCTGTCCGTTGTCCGAGCACACGCGGCACGGGCACATGGCACCGACCGGCGAGTCGCACGGCAGCGTCGCGGAAAGCTCCTGGGCGTCGGTCGAGAACTGCAGGTTGATCAGCAGACCGCTGCCGCTGACGTTGCTGCCGGGCGCCGGCGGACAATCGAAGCTGGTGGGCCCGTACGTGCGATGGTTGCCGTTGACGTCGCAGGAGGTGCCGTTCTGCAGGCCGCCGCTGCAGGTTCCGTCGCGCACGCCGTCGTTTTGCGTCACGTCGTTCAGGCACATCGGACAGGGGTTGATCACGTTGGTGCCGATGTGCACCAGCGAGATCAGCTCGGTGGTCTCGTGCCACTGGCCGGTCTGCAGATCGACCGTGCCGCCGTAGTCGTTGCGGATGCGGTTGACGACGCACACCGGCGTACCGCCGGAGGAGATCGCCAGCGGCGAGCCGAAGTAGCAGTTGCAGGTCGGGCTGACGGTCCCGCAGGCCTCGGTGTCCGGCCCGTTGATGACCCCGCAGGTGGTCTGCGGGCTGGACGCGCAGCGACAATTCGAGGTCGCTTCGTCGCGGATCTTGAGGTCCACGCCGCAGTTCTCGCAGTTCTCGTCGCAGCTGACGTTGACGTGGTCGACGATGTTGTCGGGAATGTCCAGGTCGTGCGCGGTGCCCGTCCAGCCGGTGCTGAGCTGGCTCTCCGACGGCGGCGTACCGTTCTTGGCGTTGAAGGTGCGGATGACGGTGGCGTCCGCGCAGGCGCCGCTCGGCTCCACGCACGCGCAGGCCAGCCCGTCGACCTGGCAGAACTCGCCGGATGGGCATTCGCCACCGCAGGTCGGGAAGGTGTCGCCGCACTGCACGGCCATCGTCGTGGTGGTCACGATCAACGTGGTGGTGGTGGGCGCGATGGTCGTCGTCGTATCGGCGATCGTGGTCGTCGTCGGTGCGATCGTCGTCGTCGTGGTCGCCGAGCCATCGTCGGGCAGCAGGTAGGCCTGGCGAATCGACGTCGAGCCCTGCGCATCGGCGGCAGCCACGACGCATTCTTTCTGCTCGTTGGTGTCGCCACCGCAGCCGTTCATCTCGTCGAAACGCTCTGAAGGCATCAGGCAGGAGCGGCCGACGGCATCCATCGTCTTCGCGCGCGCGCCGGCGATCTTGTTGTTGGGATCGTAGGCGTCGCAGATGTAGTCGGGGTTCTCGAGCGACGCATCGGCGCTGCGCTGACACTTGCGGCGCTCTTTCATGTAGGCACCCACCAGTTTTCCGGCGGCATTGACGGTGGCCTGGTGGCATTTGACCGTCGAATCGGAAGCGTCGGCGTCGGGATTGCCCGCGGCATCGGCAACGATCTCGACGCGAGCGTTGGCCAGCGCGATCTCGCAGTCGGCGACCTCGCCCATGTCGTCGATGCCAGTGGTGGCTCCGCCGTCGTCGGCGGACTCTGCCGGAGCCGGACAGCTCGGATATTCCGAAAGCAGCGAGGACGCGCCCGAGCAAGCGGAGTTGATCTGAGCATCGACCTGCGCGGCCCGCTGCGCGAGCTTGCCGCTGGTATCGCCGGTTACCGGATCATTGCAGTCGGTGTCGGCGTCGACGCCGCCCGAAGACCGCGCCTTCTGGCAGCTGCGGACGACACCGAAGGCGGTCTTGACGTACTTGGCCATCCCCTTGGCGATGGTGTCGCGGCATTGGATCTCGGCGCTGGACAGCGCCTGGGCCTGGGAAGGGACGAGGAGGAAAACGCACAGTGCCAGAGCGGCACCGGTTTGCACGAAGGGCAGAAAGGCCATCGACCGGTCCTCCTTTCGCCGGCGCGTTGACACATTGCGGCGGCAAAGACGGGAATCAGAAGTGCTCCATTCGCAGGGCGAACAGGGTCTGTCTCTCCACGGCTACACCACTGCGCCACGCCAGCAAGAGCCCTTGGCGGCGGTCGGCGCACGCGACCGAATTTTCATTGGATCGATCAGGCAGGTGAGCGGTTCATACAAAACCGCTGCACGCATGGGACCACCGGGGACCGATGGAGACCAAACCACTCTGCGGGGGTCTGCTACCTCATCACCCAGACAGCGAGCATCGACAGCAGGAAGTAGTTCACCAGCACCGCGGCGCCGGCATAGTCCTTGGCCAGTCTTTGACCGACGAAAAGGAACAGGATCGTGATCGCGGACAGCACCGCCCCGGCATACGCGAAGCTTCTCCCGCCCCACAAAAGGATGGCCAGCGCGCCCAGCGCCGAGAAGACTCCTGCAGCCAGCTCGAGCACCGTGATGATGGTCACGGACGTCTCGACACGGCCGGCCAGAGGAGAGCTCTTGAAGTGCTCGCGCAGCCACGAGACGTTTCCCTCACGGTCGGATACCTTGTCCATTCCTGACTGAAGAAAGAGGGCCGCAAGAAGGGAAGCGGTCAGGAGCTGCATCCACCACATCGTCGGGTTCTCCGTGTCAGCCGCGTGCGCGTGCCGCAAAAGCCTGATCGGCCTTGGCCGCCAGGATGAAATCGTTCTCGGTCAGCCCGCCCGCGGCGTGCGTCCATATCTGTGCGCCGACGCGGCCCCAGCCAAGCGTCAGGTCGGGATGATGGCCCTGCTCTTCAGCAATGGCGCCGAGCGCGTTGACGTACGCGAGGGCCGAAACGAAATCGGGAAACTTCCACTGCTTGGTCAGATGATGGCCGCCTTCGATGGTCCAGCCATCGAGCTGGCCGAGCAGGCGGCGAGCTTCGTTTTCGTTCAACGCAGGCATGCCGTCGCGGCACGGCACGCATTTCCTGGTCGCAAGCTCACTCATCTATCGCTCCTGCTACGCATCGCGCTCCTGCTACGCATCGCGCTCCTGGCTACGCATCGCGCTCCTGCTGCATCGTCGGGTCCGTTGCTATCTCTGCAGCTCGTCCAGACGCGCGGATGCGGCGGCGACCATGCCCGGAACGGCAGCGGCGATCATCGCCATGCGCGGATCGCTCGACTCGCCGCGAACCCAGCGGCTGTGCAGCTGCTGCAGCACCACGACCGTCTTCCATAACGCGAAGGCTTCGTACCACCCGGCCTGCCCCGCGTCGAGACCGACCTTCTCCGCATATCGCGCGATCACTTCGGCGCGGCTGGCAAGGCCCATCTGTTCCATCCCCGGATGCTGGGCCCGTGTAAAACCCGCGGGATCGGACGCGTCGGGCCAGTAGTTGAGCAGTGTGCCAAGGTCGATCATCGGATCGCCGAGCGTGGTCATGTCCCAGTCGAAGAAGGACGTGACACGATCGGGATTGGATGGATCGAACTGGCAATTGTCGAGCTTGAGGTCGTTGTGAACGATGGAGACGCGCTGCGCCGCGGGGATCGCCGAAGCCAGACGAGCATGGATGCGATCCATCTCCTGGCTGCCCTCCTCGCCCTTGACCAGATCCCAGCGATGCTTCCAGCCGGCGACCTGCCGCTCGACGAAGCCTGAGGGCTTGCCGAGGTCACCGAGGTCGCACGCGTCGGGATCGAGAAGGTGAAGCTCGGCCATCGCATCGACCAGCGCCATGCCGATGCGACGCCCCACGTCGCAGTGACCGCGCATCGAGGCCGGGATGACCCCGCGGATGACCTCGCCGCGCCGCCGTTCCATGACGAAGAAGTCGGCGCCGGCAACCGCATGATCGTCACAGAACAGGTAGGCGCGTGGCGCGCGGTCGAAGTGCCTCCACAGTCGCGACAGCACCCTGTGCTCGCGGCGCATGTCGTGCGCACCGGGTGCGAGCTTGCCGAACGGCGGCCGGCGAAGGACCAGCTCGGTCGTTCCGAAGCGGATCAGGTAGGTCAGGTTGGCTGCGCCATTCGGAAACTGCTCGACCGAAAACGCACCGGTCAGCTCGGGCAATCGCTCGCGGATGTAGGTCTGGATGCGTGGCCAGTCCAGATCCTCGCCCGCTCGCACCGGCGCAGTCTCCTGCGGCGCGGCGGACGCGAAGGGATCGGTGTGCTCACGCGTGGTCACGTGGCCGAATTTCGCGTGCTCGCGCGCGAGTGGCAAACGGCGCGCAGGCTCTGCGCTGCTTCCGGCGGCGCTACGGCTGCCCGCCATCGACGCGGATGACGGCACCGGTGGTGAAGCTGGAGGCAGCCGAGGCAAGGTACAGCGCGGTGCCGACGATTTCGCTTGGCTGGCCGGCCCGACGCAGCGCCGCGCGCGAAGAAACGGCACGCGCGATCTCGGGCGTCCACGCCTTGGCGATGTCGGTCAGGAACGGGCCAGCCTGGATGGCGTTGACGCGCACCTTCGGGCCGTACGCCTGCGCGAACGCGACGGTGATCGCGTTCAGGCCAGCCTTGGCCGCGGCATACGGAGTCTCCATCGGCGAGGGCCGGATCGCCGCGATGCTGCTGACGTTGATGATGGAGCCGCCCTCGCCCCGCGCCATGCGCGGCGCCACCAGTGCCGAGAGTCGGAACGGGCCTTTGAGGTTTACCGCCAGCACCTTGTCCCACAGCTCTTCGCTGACCTGATCGAGCGACGGATACAGCGGCGACATGCCTGCGTTGTTCACCAGCACGTCGATCCTGCCGAAGTGCGCGTAGACCGTCTCGACCAGTTGCGGCAGCGACTGCCATTGGCCTACGTGACAGCCGACGGCCAGCGCGCGGCGCCCTGTCGCCTCGATCTCGCACGCGGTGGCTTCGCACGATTCACGCTTGCGGCTGGCGATGGCGACGTCGGCGCCAGCGGCGGCGAACGCAAGGGCCATCTCGCGTCCGAGGCCGCGGCTGCCGCCGGTGATCAGGGCGACCTTGCCGGTCAGATCGAACGGGCCGCTCATGCGTTGCGGATCATCAGGCCGCCATCCACGGTAAGGACCGTGCCGGTGATGAAGGAGGCTGCGGGCAGACAGAAGTTCATCGTGGCGTGCGCGACTTCCTCGGGCTCCCCATAGCGGCCGAGGCAGGTGCGGCGTCGTGCGAAGATCGCCTTGTGCTCTTCGGGAATGGCCTCGGTCATCGCGGTGCGGATGGGACCCGGCGCGATGCAGTTGACGGTGATGCCTTCGCCGCCGAGCTCGACGGCCAGCGCGCGCGTCAGACCGATGACTCCATGCTTGGCCGCCGTGTATGGCGAGGCGAACCTGGTGGCGCCCAGACCTTCGGTGGAGGCGATGTTGACGATCCGCGCCGAATCCGACTTGCGAAGGTGCGGTAGCGCGGCGCGAATCACGCGAGTCTGTCCCGTCAGCAGGATGTCGATCGAACGCTGCCAGGTCTGGTCGAAGTCCTCGGCATCGATGGGCGACAGCAGCGCCACGCCTGCGTTGTTCACGACGATGTCGAGACCGCCGAAGCGCGAGGCCACTTCCCCGACCACGCGCGCAACGGCAGCGCCGTCGCTGACGTCCATCTCCCATCCGGCAGCCGAGCCGCCCGCGGCGGTGATCTCGGCAACCGTTGCTTGCACGCGATCGCTGCCGACGTCGGTGACGGCCACGTGCGCGCCCTCGTCGGCAAACAGATGCGCGGTGGCGCGCCCCATTCCGCTGGCTGCGCCGGTGACGATCACGACGCGCCCGGCAACCGATCGGCTGAGCCTGCTCAGCTTGGCCATGGCATATCCTCAGTGTTGCGGCGTTTCTTTGGCGCCTGCACGTGCCAGCGCCGACTGCGCAGCCCGCGCGGCGTGTACATCGGCGTCGTTGACGAATTCCCGAAGTGCATCCTGGGCATCGAGGTCGTCGGTCCCGGTCATGCCGAGCACGCCCACCGCGGCGCGGCGCACGCCGGCAACGGGATCGGTGCGCGCGACGTCGATCAGCCGCGCGATCACCTCCGGCGTTGCCTTTCCCGCTCGTCCGATACCGGCCAGGCCCGCCACGCGAACGTTGGCATCGGAGTCGCCGAGCGCGGACAGATAGACCGCGGCGTCGGTGACGCCGAGGTCGCGCAGACAGTACAGCGCCATCTTGCGACGCTCGATGCTGGCGTCGACGGTCAGGTCCGTCAGTCGCGTTCGCATGGCGTCATCGGAGGAGGCCGCGCTGCAAAGGATGCCGGCCGCGGCCCAGCGCACGTCACCATCGGCGGCGCCGAGCGCTTCGACGGCGACATCGATGACGGCCGCAGTGGTGCGGCTGGCCCTGGACATCGCAAAAGCCGCTCCGAAACGCCGGCCAGGATCCTGGTCGGCCAGCACTGCATCGACGGCGTCCGTGCTCACCACGCCCCTGGCCAGTGCTGTTGCCAGCGCTCCCGCGGCGCGTCGGCGCACCTCCTTGCTGGAATGTGCGAGCAGCTCGAGGATGCGACCGGTTGCCTGGGCCGGCAGCGCGACGTCCCCGGACTCGAGCGCGACGAGCACGGAGCGCAGCTCCTCGAGCGACACGCCCTCCAGTGCGGCCAGCGTCGAATCGGCATCGGGCACCGGCGCTGTGTATCGGCGAAGTGCGGCGGCTCCAAGCTCACCGCCGGCCCCGCGCGCCAGCGCAGGATGTCCGCCGCATGAGCGGAGCGACGACGCTCGAGCCGCCGCAGAGTTCGCGCTGCTGCGCCACGGCGCCTGTCGCGTTGCTGCACGCGGCCGGGGTGGCTATGGTCGCCGGCCCATGAGTCGCGCAGGTCTGGTCGGGTTCGCTTTGATTGCCGCCGTCGTCGGCTACGTCGTCGTCGGCAGCCTCAACATCGACGCACACTCGTGCGAGATCTGCATGAGCTACCAGGGCCGCTCGCAGTGCCGCACGGTCAACGCCGCCACCATCGAAGAGGCGCGCCAGGGCGCGATCACCAACGCATGCGCCTTCATTTCCGGCGGCGTCACCGACACCATGGCGTGCGGCCGAAGCCAGCCCACCAGCGAGCGCTGCCAGTAAAGGGAACCTGATGCATGGACGTTTCGGCGATCGGTGAGAACGTCGCGCTCCTCGAGGGAATCCGCACCACCAGGGCAATCCGCCGCCTGAAATCCGATCCGGTCCCGCGCGAGCTCGTTCGCAAGGTCGTGGAGGCCGGCACGTTCGCGCCGAGCGGCGGCAACCGTCAGCCCTGGATCTTCATCGCGGTGACGGAGCCGCAGCGCCGCGCATGGATCGGCGAGCGCTATCTGCAGGCCTTCGGTGCGTACATCGCGCCAGCGATCGAGGCAGCGCGCTCGCCGGACTTTCCCGCGCACAAGCGCGCCAACATGGAATCGGCGATCTGGCTGGCCGAGCACTTCGCCGAAGTACCGGTGCATCTGGTGGTGGCAGGATGGACGCGGCGCGGAGAGCCGCAGCTGCAGGCGCTGTTCCCCGCCATCCAGAACGTCCTGCTGGCGTGCCGGGCCGTCGGCCTGGGCGCGTGCCTGACGACGATGCAGCTGGCGTTCCATCGCGAGCTCGACGACTACGTCGGCCTGTCGCCAGCGCAGCCCTCGTGCGCGCTCATCCCGATCGGTTGGCCGATGCTGCCGTACAAGCGGCCCGTGCGGCGGAGTGTCGATGACTGCCTGCACTGGGAGCGTTTCGAGCAGCGCGGCTGAGCGCGAAAGTTCACGCGAACGGCCCGTACTGCTCGCAATCCGAAACGGGCTCGAACGACGCCGGCCTTGCTATACCGGGCGTTGCGGAAATGCGCAGGCTGCGCCTGGTGCCTACTTCCCCTTCCAGACCGGCTCGCGCTTCTCGATGAATGCGCGCGGTCCTTCCCAGAAGTCCTCGGTCTGAGCCAGCGTCATCATGGCCTGCGTGGATCGGCGAAAGCCCGTCGCGTCGTCGGCCATCGCACATTCGCGCATCACGGCCATGCTCTCGCGCACCGCCAGCGGCGCATTCTTCGACACGAGCTGCGCAAGCTCGAGCGCCTTGTCCAGAGCCTGGCCGGGCTCGCACAGCACGTTGACCATGCCGTAGCGCGCGCAGTCCTCGGCCGAGATCGGCTCGCCGGTGGTGACCAGATAGTTGGCGACGTTGCGCGGAAGCACTCGCGCCAGCCGGAACAAGGCGCCGGCCGCGGCGGCCAGCGAGCGCTTCACCTCGGGAACACCGAAGCGGGCCTGGCGGCTGGCCACGATCATGTCGCACGCAAGGCAAAGCTCGGTGCCGCCCGCCAGCGCAGGACCGTCGACCGCGGCGATCAGAGGCTTGGTGCGCGTTCTCGCAACCAGGCCGCCGAAGCCGCCCTTGGAAGTCGCCAGCTCGGCGGCCTGTCCCGAGTTGATGGCCTTCAGATCGGCGCCGGCGCAGAACACGGAGCCGTTGCCGGCCAGGATCCCGACCCACAGGCTTTCGTCCGATTCCAGGCGGTCGAGGCCGGCTTCGATGCCGCGGGCCACGTCGCCGTTGACCGCGTTGCGCGCCTGCGGGCGGTTGATGGTGATGATGGCGACGTTGCCGCGCGTTTCGAACTCGACCAAGAGCGCACCTTCCTTTGCGCCGACGACCGTCTGGCACGGCCGGTCAGCGTCGGTGGGATTCGATCCCGCCGCCGCTAACACGAAACGCGGGCGTACTACACCGGCCCGGATCAGCTGCTTGCTGTCTACCGTGGACCGGAAACGCGGTGACGATGGTGCCTGGGCTGGTGCCTGGGAAGGCCTGGATGCGCGGAACAGGCTCCGGGCGGCGGAGCGCAGGGAGGAAATGCCGGCCTGGTACATCTCCCACTCAGAAGCGAGCGGGAGGCGACGAATCGGTTGCGCGAACCGGGCCAGAAACGGTGAACTTCTCCCGGCAATTCGCGCCTGCCACATTCCAGTGCCGATCCGTCGCCGCCCCGTGCGCCGTGTCGACGGAGGCCACCGCCAGCAGCGACGCAAACCACAATGCCGCAAGCAGGAAGGTTCCCAAGGTCCAGCGCGCCAGTTCTGTTCGCATCTTACGGATCCCCCTCGACTTCCCGCCGCATCAGCGGCGTCGCAGCAAGACCTTGGTGAGCCGGGGAATCCAGAAATCGTGCCACGGGACGATCGAGCAGGAGCACGATCGCTGCTCCGTAGATTCCAACGATGACGGGGGTTTTCGCCGGCACTGTGAAGGCGGACCGGCAGCAACCTGCGGCATCACGCCCGCAGCAACTGCGGCACTGTTCCCGCGTATGTCTCGCCGCACGGTCAAGGGGTCGTGGGCCTCGAGTCCCGAATCGCGGCACAGAGAGGCACCGGTGAAGAGGATCGGCTGCGTCTACTGGACCATCGACCCGCGGCCGGCCTCGCGTGCGGCTTCCAGGACGTGGGTCATCTCGGCGACGGTGGCCAGCGCTCGCTGGTTTCCGTCCTGGGCGTAGTGGCGGCGCAGGTTGTTGAGCATGCGTGAGAGCATCTGCGTGTGCGTGACGGGCATGAGGAAATCGTCGCGCCAGGACTCGGCCCCGATTCCCTGGCGTCGCAGCAGGTCCATGAAGGCGACGCGTTCCAGGAAGCGGCCCTGGTTGTAGACGTCGACGAAGCGGCGGGTGGGGCTGTGGCAGACCAGGAAGTGGCCGGGAAAGCCGATGCCATCGAGCTCGATGCCGGCTGCGCGGCCCGCTTCCAGATAGATGACCGACAGCGTGATCGGAATGCCGCGGCGCCGCTCGAGCACGTCGTTCAGGAAGCTGTTGCGAGGGTCGTAGTAGCTCTTGCGGTCGCCGTCGAAGCCGTACTCTTCGAAGAGGAGCTCGTGCAGCGGCACCAGGGGATCGGTTTCGTCGGATGCGGCCACGACGCTGGCGGCGTTGCGAGCCAGCTCGGCGGTCTCGGCCAGATAGCCGCTCATGTCCAGATGCGGATACTCGATTCGCGCGATGGCGAGCGCGGCAGCCGGCAAATGGATGTCGCTGTCGGCCCGACTGACGAGGTCGGCAAACAAGGTCGTCGCGTCTTGCGGCATTTTCTCAGCAACCGGCGCGGCAGGCGCACGGCTGTCCCACCCGCCCATTACAGACGCGCGTGAGGACAAACAACAAGGCCGGCGCCCTGATCGATCATGCAGATTCCGCGCAATTCCCGCCGAACGCGTGTCCCCAGGCGGGCGAACGCCGAAGTCGCCGCGGTGGCGATAGCAGTCGCGCAACGCCGCCCCCAACACCCATGGAGAGCGGCCGCCGATAGTGGGCAAGACGCAAGGCGCAGCGCGAGGCGTCCGCGGGCTGGAGGCCCGTCGTAGCGAGCCCCGAGCGCTGCAACGCCGCGATTGCCCGCTAGCGGCCGCCGCCCCGGTCTCTCAGCGGCCGACGACCGACACGAAGCTGACGCAGCGGCCTGGCGCGCCGCCCAGATTATGCGTCAGACCGAGCTTGGGCTCGCGGATCTGCCGCGGCCCCGCTTCGCCGCGAAGCTGGAGCCACATCTCGTACATCATGCGAAGGCCCGAGGCGCCGATCGGATGCCCGAAGGACTTCAGGCCCCCGTCGGGGTTCACCGGCAGACGTCCGTTCAGATCGAACTCGCCGGCCAGGACCGAGCGCCACGCGCCGCCGCGCTCCGCAAACCCGAGGTCCTCGTAGAGGACGAGCTCGGTGGGCGTGAAGCAGTCGTGCACTTCGGCCATCGAGATCTCCTCGGCCGGATTGCGCACGCCTGCCTGCTGGTAGGCGTCCTTGGCGGAGGCGACGACTTCCGGGAAGGTCGTGAAGTCGTACTCCTGCGACAGCGGTCCGGCGGCCGGACCGGCAATGAACGAAAGCGCTTTGATGAAGATCGGCCTGTCCGTGTACTTGTGGGCATCCTCGGCGCGCACGACGATGGCCGCCGCTGACCCGTCGCTGACGCCGGAGCAGTCCATGATGCCCAGCGGATCGGCCACGCGCGGGGAGCAGCGGATTGCCTCCATCGCCACTTCCTTGCGGAACTGGGCCTTGGGGTTCTTGGCGCCGTTCGCGTGGTTCTTGAACGCGATGCGCGACAGGACTTCCTTGCCGGTCTCGTCGTCGAGCCCGTACTTCTTGAAATATGCAGGGGCAAGTAGCGAGAATTGCGCGGGTGCCGTCATTGCCGGCGCTGTCCCGTCGCTGGGCGGATTGGCCACCACCAGGCCAGAGAAACCCGAGTCCTTGAGCTTCTCGACACCGATCGCCATGACGCAATCGTAGGCGCCCGAGGCCACCGCGTAGCACGCGTTGCGAAGCGCCTCCGAACCGGTAGCGCAGTAGTTCTCGACGTGGGTGACCGGCTTGTACTGGATCTTGAGCGGCTCCGAGAGCGTCAGGCCCGACAGGTTGCCCATCGTGCCGAGCCAGTAGGCGTCGATGCGGTCGGCATCGATGCCGGCACTGGCCTGCGCCGACTCGGCCGCCTCCACCAGCAGATCGTCCAGGCTGCGGTTCCAGTGCTCGCCAAACGAGGTGCAGCCCATCCCGACGATCGCGACCCGGTCCTTGATGCCATTGCTTGCCATTTGGTCTTCCTCCTAATCGAGCGTCCAACAGGGCGCGCAGAGTGGTCGAGATGCGAGGCGCGCGCCGAGAAGCGAGTGAGACGGGCTCCCTGCCCGTCGCAGCGAGCGACGAGGTGCGCAACGAAGCAGATCGGCCGCAATGCGCACCCTGCCTAGCGGGCGGGCCGCGCTTTCCAGAAGTAGTTGTGGATACCGTCGGCCGTAAACAGGCGTCGGAACGTCATTTCGACCGGGTCGCCGATGCGGACTTTTTCGGGCTCGACGTCGGTCAACTCGCTCTGGACGCGGCCGCCGCCCTCGAAGTCGATCACCGCCGCGACCATCGGCGGCTGCGGCGTGAACGCGAGGCGGTCCACCGCGAACGTCTTCACCGTGGCGCGCGCTTCGGCGAAGCTGACCTCGTCCATCTTGCGCGAGGCGCCGCACTGCACGCACACGATCTGCGGCGGCAGATGGGCTGTGCTGCAGGCCTGGCAGCGGCTGCCATAGAGCGCGTACTTCCATCGCTCCGAGCGCAGCGATGGCGGCCCGGCGGGGCGCTCCGGGTCGGGCCGGCGAGGCGGCTCGGTCTCCAGGATGCCGCGCCATTTCAGAAACCGGGTGTACGAAAGTTCGCCTCGCTTGGAAGCGACCCAGCCGTCCACGCTGTGGCGCGGGCGCCAGGCGGTGATGGCGTCGGTGACTCGCAGCAACACCGCATCGACGCCGTCGGAGGCCGACAGCACGGCGATGCGGTCGCCCGGCTTGGCCTTCTCGAGAGCGGAGGCGAGCATCAGTCCGGCCTGGGCTGCGCCCGCGTGCCCGATCGCGTCGAGCCGCGCATCGACCACCGCTTCCGGCGGAAGCTTGAGCTGGGCCACGAACGCTGCGACCGCACGCGGGTTTGGTGCATCGACGACGACGGCCGAGAACTGCGACGGCTCGACGCCGGCCCTGCCAAGCAACCCCTTGGCGGCGTTGGCGAGCAGCGGGCCCCAGCCCTGCGTCAGCGCGAAGCGCTCTTCCCAGCCCTTGGAGAAGCGCTCCCCGGGAAGACGCCAGCTCGATAAGAACTCGAGCGTTTCCGAATAGGTGGCCTCGATCTCGGCAAGCACACCCTCAGTGCCGAGAACGAAGGCAGCCGCGCCGTCACCGCCGGCCGATTCGGCGGCGCCTTCCGGCGCGCCGACGCGAATGTCGCCCATGACTGCAAGCGCCTGACCGCCGGCACTGGCGGCTTCACTTGCCGCGATGAGAGAGCCGAGACCGGCGCGCAGCGAACACGCCAAGTCCAGGCAGCGCACGGCTGCCGGCAGATCCAGGGCAGCGTGGATCGTGGCCGAGTTGAGCTTTTCGATGTACGGCGGATCGGTCGTGGCGAAGTACAGCGCGCGGATCGCGCTGCGGTCGCGTCCGGCAAGTGCGTCGCGCCCGGCCTCCACGGCCATCGTCACCGAGTCTTCGTCGTAAGAGGCCACCGCGCGCTCACCCTTGCCGCCGGCGGTGCCGAGCGCGGCGCCGATGGTCTTGCGAGCGATGCGGTGGAACGGAACGTAGGTACCGAACGAGACGATTCCGGCCATGCCCTGCTCCTAGCGCGGGCGGCAGGAAACCGCGACGGCGGCCGGTGGCCACGCGGAATGCCATAGCCTGCCACCGAAGGCTGTCCATGCCTGACCCGAATGAAAACGGGCCTCTGGCTTGCGCCAAAGGCCCGTTTCGATTGCCGCGGGTCGCTCGGATGCCTAGTCGGACTTCGCTTTGAAGATGCCCGCGTCGTTCGCGGCATTGTTGGTGAATTCCGCCGCGAAGCATTTGCCGTTGGTGGTGTTGTGCAGGCGCACGCTGACCTGCTGGTCCTGGCTGAGCGGGAGGTCGGGCGCCGCAAAGCCGGTCTTGGCCTTTACGCTGGCCTTGGCCTTGCCGCCGGTGCCGGCAGTCAGGCTCAGGCCGCTGGCCGAGCCGTACTTGTGCTTGTAGGAGTAGCCCGGCGTCGTCTCCTTCCAGCACGGCTTGGAGAAGCAGTTGCCGCCGGCCGGGATGTCCAGCTCGGTGATCAGCTCGGGAACACCGGCGCTCTCGTCGTAGAGGCAGAAGGCGTAGGCGGCAGTCGTCAGCGGATTGCCGATGTCGACGGCCTTGTCCACGTCCTCGCCCTTGTTCCACTTCCAGCCGATCGAGTCCTTGGCGCCGTTCTCTTTGATGGTCAGCGAAGACGCGCCGGCTGCCGTGGGCTCGAAGCAGGTCGCGGCCGCAACCGGGCTGCTCGGGCAGTCCTGCGCCGCATAGGAGACGAGGATATCCTCGTCCACGCCGAGCGTATTGCCGAGGGTGTCGGTGGACTCCCAGGCAATCGCCCAGGTGTTGGTGGCCGCGTTGGCGACGACCGCTGGCATCACGTCCTCGCCCTTGTCCTTGCCGGCGGTCGAGGCCAGCGGGGCCACGTCCGTCCAGGTCACGCCGACGTCCGTCGACCGCACGGTGAGGATGTCGCCGTCGGTCTTGGTGAGCTTGTCGAGCGGGTCGTTGGAATCCCACGCCACGACGAAGGCCCCGCCGTCGCTGGCGATGCTCGGATTGTGGTCGTCGCCGACGTCGGAAGTGGCGTTGCTGGCCAGCAGGCCAGGGGCTCCCCAGGACGAGCCGAAGTTGGGCGAGCGCGCTACCAGGATGTCGTCGTCGATCCCTGAACCCGAGAGGTTCTCGTTGGACTCCCAGACCGCCACGATCGTACTGCCGAAGTTGGCAAGCGAGGGATAGATGTCGGCACCAGTGTCGAGGTTGCCGTTGCTGTTGAGAAGCCCCGCCGGCTCGGCATTGAAAACACCGGCGTCGATGCGCGAGTACACGATGTCGCCGTCGTTGCCGTTGGCCAAAAAGTCCTCGGTGCTGCCCCAGGCCACCACGAACTCGCCGAGGTGGTAGACCACGGCCGTGCCCTGGCCCAGGCCGATGTTGACCGTCTGCTGGCCGCCCAGGGTCTGCTGCGCAGACCAGGTCGCGCCGTTGTCGGTCGAGTACGCGTAGTAGGTCTGGTTGTAGGTCGGCCCGCCCAGCGCCTGAAGCTTCCACACTGCCAGCCATTTGCCGAAGCCGTCGGTTGCGATCGAAGGCTGGAAGTCCTGGTCGAAGATGCCGTCGCCTACCCCGCCCGAGTTCAGGCGTACGGGGTCGCTCCAGGTCGCGCCGTCGTTCGTCGAGCGCGAGTAGAAGACGTCGATGTCACTGGTACCGCCCGCAAGGTCGGTGGTAGAGGCGAATACCGTCACCCACACATTCGATGCGCCGGCTGCCACGCGCGGTTCCGAATCGGTTGCGACACCATCGGTTGCGGCGTTTGGATAAAGCGCTGCCGCTGAGCTCCAGGTGGCGCCGTCGTCCGTCGACCGCGAGAAGAGCAGGTCACCGTCGCCGCCGATGGTGCCGCCGAGAGAATTGTCCGAGCTCCACACGGCCACCCAGGTGGAGACGGCGTCGTTAGCCAGGGCGATCTCGCCGTCGATGTCCTCGTCGGCCTGGTCGTCCGAATCGCTCGCGGCGGTGGAATTGAGTGCGCCCGGAGGGCCGAAGGAGATGAGCGCGGTGGCCTGGCCGGCCGTAAGAAGCAGGCCGAGCCCGACGATGGCGGAGAAGGATCTTGGATTCATGGATGCAAACCCCCGAGGAAAAAACGCGAGCGCCGCAGAATTTGCAGCGCGGCGGCAATTTAGGTGCCGGTAGGAGTCGATTCAAGCAGGCTGGGCGCTACGGTATCGGCCGCTGCAGTGAGGACCGCGCGCTGGACTCCGGCCGCGGGACACGGACACTGCCGCGGCCCGCAGCGCAAGACCAAGGAGCCTCGACCCGATGCCGCAATACTCTCGCGAAGAGATCATGGCCGCCCACGCCCGCCGTATGGAATTCCAAGAAGCCGATGACTGGAAAGGCTTTGGCGAATGCTTCACCGAAGATGCGCTCTACGTCGAGCACCATGAAGGCATCTTTCGCGGCCGCACCGCCATCCTGGCCTGGCTCGTCCCCATCATGGAGCAGTGCAAAGGCTGGACGTTTCCCATCGAGTGGACAGTCATCGAGGGCAACCGCATGGTCTACAAGTGGTGGAACCGCCTGCCCGGCCAGCGCCCCGACGGCACGTTCTACGAGTTCTCCGGCCTGTCGGTGTGCGAATACGCGGGTAACAACCAGTGGTCCTACCAGGAAGACGTTTACAACTTCGAGGAGACGATGAAGGTGCTCGGCGAATGGAGCGCCCGCGACTGACTTCCTTAAGGGGACAGTCCCCTTATCCGTTTTAAGGGGACAGTCCCCTTAAAGGCTTAAAGGCGTTCGGGGTTCTCGAGGACGTTGCGGACGAACTCGAGGCCGCGCGCCACGTAGAATCCGTCTTCGGTGCGCTCGTCGTAGGTGTACTTGAGCTCGAAAGTCTCGGCGGCGACCACGTTGCCGCTGTCATCGACGACCGGCATCATCTTGATGCGGCCCATCGTGACGAACACCGGAATCGTTCCGTAGTCGTAGTTGTGATGGTAGCAGGCGTCGATGCCGACGCTGCCGAGGTTGGCGACGAAGATGCTGGAGAAGAGCGGATCGGAAGCGATCATCGCCGACGGAAAAAGGTTCCACTCGTTCAGGCGCCGGCCGATGCGCACGACCCACTTCAGCACGGTCGGCGGCATCTTCAGCAGCAGGCTGATCTCCTTGTCGGTGTCGCTCTCCTTGCCCGAGCGCCCGAAGAGCTGGCGATCCCACAGCGCGTCGACCATCTGTTCGAAGGTCTCCTCCTTGGGGAACTCGCGCTTGACCGTGTAGATCGGAGCGTCGTCGCTCATGCCGCGCTTGCCCGAGAACGACAGCCATGCGCCGCGCCGCTGATAGTAGCGTCCGCCGGCCACGAAGCGGTTGACGCGCGGCCGCTCGTGCAGGACCAGCGCCAGCGCTCGCAGAACCATGTGGAACATCGTCGCCGGCCTATCGGCGGGACGGGACGCGTTGATCCTCTCGAGAAACGCCCGCGCCGGCGCCGCCAGCACCTGCTCGCGGCACAGCACCGCCGACTCGGTCCGCGAGGGCATGACGAAAGGCATGATGCGGCGGACGGGATGGACGTTGCCGACGTAGTCGCCATCGGAACGCTCGAACATCGGACGCTCGAAAATGGGCACGGCTGTCTCCTTCGAATCGGCGATCAGGAAGTCATCGAGGCGGCGGCAGCTCCCGGCACGGCCGGCGCCGCGTACTCACCCGAGCCTTGCGAGGCCGCAGCCGCATCGCCGGCGGCGCGCGTGGAAGGCGACGGCGAGGCCGGGTTGCGCATGCGGCGGCGTCCCAGGTCTTCGGCCCATCGCTCCGCGCAGCGCAGCGCCAGGGCAACGATCGTTTCCATGGGATTGACGCCGATCGACGAGGGGATGATGCCGGCGTCGGCGATGGTCAGGCCTTCGACGCCGTGCACGCGTCCCCACGCATCGACGACGCCGCCGCGCTTGTCGCGCGACATGCGCGTGCTGCTCATGATGTGGACGGTGACCAGCTCGATGTTGTGGCGCTTGCGCGGGCGCCGGTCGATCTGGACGAGCTCGTCGGCACCGTGCAGCTCGGGCATGTCGCCGAAAGGCAGCAGGACCGAGCGCGCGCCGGCCGCGAACATCTGCTCGGCCGCCATGCGCACTCCGCGATGCACGGTCTCGACGTCGCGCGACGACATCTGGAACGTCATCCACGGCTGCAGGTCGGGACCGAGCACGACGCGCCCGACTCCGGTGTCCTCGACCAGGCAGCCGGCGGCCATCATGTGATTGTAGAGCGCCATGCGCTCGCCGTGCTCGCGCCCGAAGCCCGGAATTCCGGTTGCGAGAATGCCCGGCGGCACGCCCGCGTAGGCGAGCAGGATCCCGTCGTCGAGGAACTGATGGATCTGGTGGGCCTGATGCGCGCCGACCCACGCATCGATCTTCTCCTCGAACAGTCCGACGACCTTGGCATTGGGATGCGTGTGGAGGTTGCGGCCGACCTGCCCGCCGAAGATGAAGCTGCGCATGAGGATGCCGGGCGTGTGCCGCGCACCCGCGGCCAGCACGACCAGATCCGCCTCGACCTCGAACTTGCCGAGCCTTCGCCCGCCGCTGTTCCTGGCACGCCCGCGCTCGTCGACGAAGTGTCCACGCACGCCGATCGCACGCCCGCCGCGAAAGCGGATGCGGTCCACCTTGGCATGGCTGAGAAGACGCGTGCCGGCAGAAAGCGCGCGTGGGATCTCGGTCACCAGCATCGAGCGCTTGGCACCGGTGGGACACCCGAGCCCGCAATTGTTCAGCCCCACGCAGCGATGCATGTTGCGAGGGTTGTTCTCGACTCGCCATCCGAGCTTGTTGGCGCCCGCGACGAACAGCGCATCGTTCCTGCCCAGAGTGTCGGGGTGCTGATGCTCGACGTGCAGGATGCGCTGCGCCTCGTCGAAGTGACGCGCCATCGAAGCCGCGTCGGTCTGCTCGAGGCCGAACTCGCTGCTCCACTGGTCGAGCACGCGCTCGGGCGTGCGCCACGACATGCCGCCGTTGATGACGGTGGAGCCGCCCACGCATCGACCTTCGGCGAACATGATCGGCGGGCGTCCCATGATCGAGCTGGTGCCGGCGTCGCGGTAGAGCCGCTGCAGCGACGAGATCGGATCGGTGCGGAAGGTCTCGGTGCGGTGCAGCCCGCCTTCCTCGACGAGCAGGACGTCGAAGCCGGCTTCGCGAAGCAGGCGCGCAGCCGGCGCTCCGCCCGCGCCGCTTCCGACGATGACGATGTCGGCTGCGAAGCGGCGGCGCTCGCGGCCGCTGCCGATGCTCATGCCGTCTTCGTGGTTGGGATAGTCGAGATCGTGCTCGGGCGGCCGAAGCCCGCTTGGAGCCGAATGCACGAGGCGTGGTCCGGACTCGATCACGACTCGCCTCCGTGCGCTGCCGCGATCACCGGCTGCTCACCACCCGCCTCACGTACCGCGCGCAGCACTCGTGCCCGGTAGGCGACGCGCTCGTCGGCGCGCGCCTGCCAGTCCACGCCCATCGCCGCCAGGATCCTGGGATGCTGGTAGAAGTTGACCAGCACCAGGGCGCGCACGCCCTGGAACAGCAGCGACGGCGCACCGCCGGCGCGTTCCCAATGATGCAGGTAGCGCGCGGCCGTGTCGGCATCCATGTCGCTGAAACGCCGGAAGCCTTCCTTGAACAGGAAGGGACCGTACTCGAGAAGGCGAAGGCCGAGAGGAAAGGAAAGGCGTGTCGGAGCAGGCAGGTGCGGAAGGAAGCTCAGGATGCCGCGCGCGACGTCGCCGTCGATCTCGGCATCGAAGGGGCCGCCGCGCGGACGGATGACCGCGATGGCGTGCATGAGAATGCGCATGGAGGTTCTGCCGAGCACTGGGACCGTTCGTTGGCGTCGATTGCGTTGCCCTGGGACCGGACGCTGGTATCATCCGGGGCCGGCAAAACAGCCTGCAAAGTCGCCTTCCTGCAGGAGATCGCTTGATGTCATACCCCGGCCAGACTCTCAAGGCTCTTCTCGAGCGCCCCTCCCCCGACCTGGCCGAGATTGCTGCCCTTCTCGACTCGCTCTCGCTCGCCGACCGCATCGCTGCGGTTCGCGAGCTCAACGGCACCAAGCTTCAGGGTGCTCTGTGGAAGGCTGCAGCGGCCGCGCCGCCGGTCATCGTCGACGAGATGGTGCCGCCCGACTACCCCAGGCAGCGCGCCGTCATCTTCCACGGCAAGAACTCGCTGCCCGCCTTCACCGACTTCGAGAAGATCTGTTTCCGTCCGGCCGACGCCGATGCCGGCAACGTCGCCTGGGGGTACAACGAGACGAGGATCCGTCCCGTCATCGGCCCCGGTTACTACGTCCTGCACGACACGACCGGCAATCGCCTCGGCGGCGCCGCCTTCGACTACACGCAGGTGCCGCCGCGTGGCCTGCCCTCCTGGCCGCCGGTGAAGGCGAACGACACGGGCGTCACCCAGTTCATCTACGGCAACATGATCGACTACATGCGCCGCGTCTCCAGCGACGTCTTCATCGGTTCGGCCGTCAAGGGCAGCAAGGAGATGGGCAGCTACTTCGTGGTCGTGCGCGAGCTGCTCAGTCTGTAAGAACAGCGTAGGGGTCAGGCACTTTTTTCGGCTGCCGAAACGGTGCCTGACCCCATTTCACCGCAGCTCGTTCGAGCGACGCAGCAGCAGCAGCGCGGCGCTCCATGACACTCCGATCGCGATCGTCATGTAGACGATGCCGAACAGCGAGTTGGTGTTCGCCTCCTCCGGCATGCGCATGCGGAACAGGAACAGGTTCAGCGGAACATAGCCCGCATACAGGAGCCCCAGCGGCAGCGCCATGCGGTGCTTGTTCCACAGCGACCATGCATAGACCGCCATGTAGATGCCGAACATCGGAGCCACGATCATGTTCGGCGTACCCTTGAGGCGCTGCCCGAAGAAGACGAAACCGACCTCCTGGCTCATCTCGAGCGGCTTGGACAGATTCGACAGTGCCAGCAGGCCGAACAGAACGGCGTAGATCTTGAGTGTGCGGTCCGTGGTCATACGTGTCCTCACACCTTGCCGCACAGGCTGGTGAGCAGTGCGTTCGACCGAGCCATCGAGTCCGAGCCTTCCCTGCCGTCGGGGAATACGCCTGCGTAGAAGTCGCTCGCTCCTGCGCCGGCGATACGGCGGATGCCGGCCTCGACCTCGGCCTCGCTGCCCACCAGCGCAATGTCGGCTGGACCTGCGGCGCCTTCGGCGTCAAGGCACGCGCGGTAGACCGGAAGCTGGCCGTAGATCGCGAACTGCTTGGATGCGAATTCCTTGGCGGCGTCGGGCTGATCGGTGACGCAGACCGGAAGCGAGACGACCACGCGAGGCATCGCGCGGCCCGCGGCCTTCGATGCAGCCTCGAGGTGCGGGACGATGGTGGAGGCGACGTAGCGCGGTCCGCACATCCACGTCAGCGTTCCTTCGCAGAGACGTCCGCAGACCTCGAGCATCTTCGGCATCAGCGCTCCGATGAGAATCGGCACACCCTTGCCCTCGCGCGCCTCCAGCGGCGCCTGCACGCGGTACTGCTTGCCTTCGAACGAGCAGAAGCCTTCGTCCAGGAGTGCACGGAGGATGGTCACGTATTCGCGCATGTGCGCGATTCCGCTCTCGTACTTGAGGCCGAACATGTTCTCGATGACGACTTGATGGCTGCGCCCGATGCCGAGGGCCAGACGCCCGGCCGTGGCCGCGTTGGCTGTGGCCGCCTGCTGAGCGAGCGAGTGCGGATGGCGCGGATACGTCGGTACGACGGCGGTGCCGAGCTCGATCCGCCTGGTCCTCTGTCCCGCAAGCGCCAGCACCATCAACGCGTCGTGGCCCATGATGTGAGGGCGCCAGGCCGTGTCGAAGCCGTCGGCCTCGGCGCGCACGATGGCCGAGACCGCCTGCTCGGCGGTCTCGTTCTGGCCCGTCAGCACGATTCCCATTCTCATGACGATACTCCTGTGGTCGCAAAGGCACCCGCCGGCAACGGGCTACTAGAGTACGTGATCAAAGGCGATGGAAGCGGCCTGGGCGCGGAGCAGCGTACCACGCGCTGCTGAACCGTTGGTCAGCAGGCGAGGGCCAGTCACGACTGCGCACGTTGGCTGAGGTGCGGCACTCGGCTAGAAGCCGCGTCATGGCTGAAATCATCTTCCACCAGTATGCGATGTCGCCCTTCTCCGAGAAGATCCGCAAGATCCTGGCGCTCAAGAACCTGACCTACCGCGAGGTCGACCAGCCGGCGTGGATGCCCAAGCCGCATCTGACGCCGCTGACCGGCGGCTACCGGCGCATCCCCGTCATGCAGGTGGGCGCCGACATCTACTGCGACAGCGCGCTGATCGCGCGCCGTATCGAAGCTCTCGCTCCCGAGCCTTCCATCTACATCGACGGCAATGCTGCCGCAGCCGAAGCCGCGGCGCTGTGGGCCGACAAGCTGCTGTTCTTCGCGATGGTGCCTCTGGTGTTCGTGGCCATGGCCGACTTCATGCCCAAGGAGCTGTTCGAGGACCGCCGCAAGATGTTTCCGCAGATGAGCCTGGAAACGTTCCGCGCCGCACTGCCCGGTGCGCGCGGTGCGCTGCAGTCGGCATGCGCGAACCTGGAAAAGACGCTGTCGCGCGTGCCTTTCGTTCTCGGCTCCTCGTTCACCGTCGCCGATGCGGCCATCTACCACACGTTCTGGTTCGTGCGCAGCGATCCCTCCGCTCGCGAAATCATCTACTCGCGTCCATCGCTGGCCGACTGGATGCAGCGTGTGGAGGGAATGGGCTCTGGCAATCCGCAGCCGATGTCGGGAGCGGAAGCGATGGCGGTCGCCGCCAGCAGCGAGCCGCAGGACGTCGGCGACAGTATCGCCAGCGATCCCTCCGGCGTTCCGCTCGGCACGACGCTCGGCATCTCTTCCGACGACCTGCCGCAGGACGTGTTCGTAGGGCGGCTGGCCGCGCTGCGCGCGCACGAAATCGTCATCGAGCGCGAGGATCCGCAGGTAGGACGCGTCGCCGTGCACTTCCCGCGCGCGGGCTATTACATCCGCCCGGCGGGCAACGGAGCGCACTGAGAAAACAAAAGGGTCAGGCACCTTTTCCGGAAAGGTGCCTGATCGCGCAAACCGTCATCCGCGCTCTCCGCAGGCAAGATTGACGTCGCTGCCAACCGCGCGGCGCAGCACCGCCAGTGCATCGGTCGCCACCACGCGACCGTTACCGTCGGCATCGCAGAGCGTCAGTGGGCAGATCAGCAGCTTCACGGAGCCGCGCAGCACGAACAGGGCATCGGTCGCGTTGAGCGTGCCGCTGCCGTTGGCGTCGCCGCAATCGGCAATCACATGCGCGAGACTCCAGGTGCCGGCGGTGGTGGACAGCACCGTCACGGCGCGCGCCGGCGGTAACGTGCGAGGATCGGTGATGCTGGCACCGGTTCCCTCACCGCTGGCTGTCTCGTTCGATACGCACGGATCAGGCGTCGCCGCCTCGTCGTCGGCACACGCCGGCAGCGGTACGCCTTGCGAAACCACCTGGACCGGATCGGCGCCCAGCCCGTCCGGCAGCAGCGACGCATCCAGCGAGAAGACGTGCACGAGCGGATTCTCCTCGCTCGCTGCCGGCGCGGACGTCACGACGTCGGGCCCGAACGGCGCGAAGCCGGAAGGTACCGGCGCGGTCTGGCACGTGATCGTGATCTCGAGCGCGCCGGGCTGGGGAGTGGTGAGGCTGACGGTCACGGGTTCGTCGGCCGTCGGCCCGTCGCCGCTGTCGGTATCGATGCTTCCGCCTGCACCGACCGTGGCCGATGCATGCACTTCGTCGCGGCACTGGCAGTCGCAGCCGTCCAGCGTGGCGGTGTTGCCGTCGTCGCACTCCTCGCCGGCGTTGAAGACCCCGTCGGCGCAGACGCCGGACGGGCAGGCGCTCGAATCGTTCGTGCAGCCGTCGATCGAATCGCACGCATCGACGGTGCAGGCGATGCCGTCGTCGCAGGCCGCGTCATTGGTGACGTGCCGGCATTGCCCGTCGCCATCACCGCACGAGTCGGTGGTGCAGGCGATGCCGTCGGTGGCGCAGGCGACTCCTTCGGCCTCGAACTGGCACGCGGACGAACAGCACGCGCCGAGGGTGTCGCAATCCTCGCCCGGTTCGATCGTGCCGTTGCCACAGCACGTGGGCGTGGCGAGGCAGGAGCCCTCGGCATTGCAGACCTTGGTGTCGCATGGACTGGAATCGTCGTCGCAACTCGTCCCGGCATCGGCGAGCCGGCATTCGAAGGTACAGCACGACGACGAATCGCACTCCTCGCCGGGGTCGATGGCGCCGTTGCCGCAACAGACGGGAACGCCGACGCACACGCCGAGGCTGCATGCATCGGGCGTCGTGCATTCGTTGCCGTCGTTACAGGGCGCGGTGTTCCAAAGACCGACACACATGCCGCCCGCGTTGCAGACCTCGGTGGTGCAGATGTCGCTGTCGGCGGTGCACGGCGTGAACGCCGGGATGATCGAGCACGCATCGGTGCAGCAGTCGCCGCCGTCACAGCCCTCGCCGACGTCGAGTTGGCCGTTGCCGCACTTGCAGTCCGTGGGGCAATTCGAATGCGTTTCGCCGGAGCCGCACTGACCGTCGCCGCAGGTGCAGTCCTTCGCGCAGCTCTCGTGCGTTTCGCCGGTGCCGCACTCGGCGTCTCCGCAGCAGGAAGCGCCGCCACACACGTCGCACAGGTCCTCGCAGCACGAATCGGTCTGCGCGCAGTCGGCAGAGCAAAGGCAACCGTCGGGAGCCGGCGTGCTCGAGCCACACTCGGCGGCCGCGCAGCCGCAATCGGCGGCGCAAGAGGAGGCGTCCTCTCCTGGATCGCAGGTATCGTTGCCGCAGCACTCGGCTTCGTTCGTCTGCGAGCCGCACGCGCCGCAGACGTCGGGGCAGCAGTCGCCCTTCTGCATGCAGACCTCGTCGCAGTGACAGCCGGCGGGTGCGGCGTTGCCGCACGCATCATCGGCCGCGCATCCGCAATCCTGGGCGCAAACGTCGGCGTCCTCGCCCGGATCGCAGGTACCGCTGCCGCAGCACAGTGATCCGAGCGTCGAGACCCCGCACTCCGAGCAGACGTCCGGGCAGCAATCGCCGCGAAACACACATTCCGCGTCGCAGCCGCAGCCGCCTCCTGGCCCCGGTCCGCCGCAGTACTCGTCGGCGCCGCAGCCGCAGTCCTGCACGCAGGTGATGGCCGTCTCGTCGAGCTCGCAGATGCCGTCGCCGCAGATCGCACAGTCGGCGCGGCAGGTGGTGCTGTCTTCGCTGGCTTCGCAGGTACCGTTGCCGCAGCAGCTGGGGCCGCCGCATTGGCTGCAGAAATCGGCGCAGCAGTCCTCGAACATCGCGCAGTCGGCGTCGCAGAAGCAGTTGCCCTCGTCGGCGCCGCCGCAGCCGATGGCCGCGCAGCCGCAGTCCTGCGCGCAGCTCGAGGAATCCTCGGAGGGATCGCACGTCCCGTTTCCGCAACATGCGCCGCACTGACTGCAGGCGTTGGGGCAGCAATCGTCGAATTCGTAGCAGAGGGCGTCGCACCCGCACAGGCCCGGTGCGAACTGGCCGCACTCGGACTGGCATCCGCAATCCATGATGCAGTTGATGACGCTCTCGTCAGGTAGCGAACACTTTCCGTCGCCGCACCCTTCCACTGCACGCGGTGCCGGCGTCATGTCGTCCGCCGATGACGGCGAGACGCCGGTTGTCAGGATCAGTGCGAGGATTGCCAGCGAGCGCCCTGCGCGAACGACATGCAGCATGCGAGGCGAGGAGAGAAAGCCGAAGCGTTTCGATGCCGACATCTGAGCCCCCTGGAAGGCCGGGAACGAGGCTGGAGCGCGCGCCGCCCGCGCACTGACGATTCAGCTTATGGCGGGCATTGGCGGCGGACGCCAGAGCGGCTGCGGGAAATCATGGGACGGCGAGCGAATTCGAGGATGCTGCCCGGCTCGATTCCAGAAATCGGTCGGGTAATGTCCGCCGGAGTGTCGAAACGCCAGGTCTCCGAGCGACCACCAGTGTCTGCGGCCCCAATCGGGACCGTATAACGAAGGGGAACAAGACATGCCCAGCACCATCCGCCTGCACCGCGTGATCCGCACCACCCCGGAGAAAATCTACCGCGCATTCCTGACACCCGAAGCCAAGGTGAAGTAGCTGCCGCCGGACGGCTTCACGGCAACGGTCCACAGCCTGGATGCTCGCGTCGGCGGCAGTTACAAGATGTCGTTCACCAATTTCACGACTGGCCAGAGCCATTCCTTCGGCGGCGAGTACCTCGAGCTGATTCCGAACGAGCGCCTTCGCTACACCGATAGCTTCGAGGATCCGGGTCTGCCCGGAACGATCGTGACGACGGTGTCGCTGCGCGAGGTCTCGTGCGGAACCGAGCTGGACATCGTGCAGGAAGGCATTCCGGACGCGATCCCGGCCGAGTCCTGCTACCTGGGATGGCAGGAATCGCTGACGCTTCTGGCACGGCTGGTCGAGCCGGAGATTCGCGAATAGCAACGACGTTCGGTCTCATCGCGCAAGCGTTCTGCTCAGGGCGGAAACCCGAACGAAAGCTTGACGGCAGAATACTCGGCGTGAACGGCGCCGTCGGCACGGCGGATGACGAGCGGCGGCTCCTCCCAGGTAGCGACTGCGTCTGTCGGCAGGTCGCTCGACCGCATCATCACGAAGAGTCCGAGCAGGGATGGCTCACCCTCGCGAAGCGTTACCGGACGCCAGCGCACGATGGCGAGGCCGGCATCGGCAGCGACTTTTCGCAGGCGTTCGTGCTGCTGGCTCGGCCGCACGGGGAAGACGCACGCGAAGATGCCGCCGCCGGCCAGATGGAGTGCCGCCGTCGCGCAGTAATCGGAGATGTCGCCACGCATCTCGAAGCGACAGGCGATCTTCTGCGGATGGTCGCCCTCGATGCCGCTGCCTCGCGGGAAGTACGGCGGGCTTCCCAGGATCAGGTCGAAGTCTTCCTGCGGCCGCACGACGTCGGTCCGGCGAAAGTCGCCGCGGCGGACTTCGTAACGCTGACCGAGCCCGTTCCAATCCGCGGATCTGCGCGCCAAGGCGACGCTCTCCGCTTGTGCCTCGACCGCGACGACGCGCGCGCCGGGAAGTCGCCATGCCGCGATCATCCCGACGGTGCCGATGCCGGAGCCCAGGTCCAGCACGCGCGAGGCCGATGGACACCAGCTCGTGCCATACCATGCCGTCAGCACGTCATCGGTCGAGAATCGGTGCCCGGCCGACAGCTGGAATATCCGGAAGTGTCCGCTGATGGCATCCAGCGTCTCGCCCTCTGCCGGCTGCGGCCCATTTCCGAGCGCGCCCGGCGGCACCGGCCCCGGCCTGGTCCATCCGCGGAATGCCCGTTCGACGTTCTGCATGCGTGATTTCGTGCGCGATCCGGAACGATTTCCAGGGTGCAGCCCATGATCGGAGAACTGCGCGGCGTTGATGCGCAGGAACTCGCCTCGCATCGGGTACTCGTCCAGTAGCGTCTCGTCCCAGACCCCGAGAAACGCCGCAGCGACGAACAACGCTTCGACCGTGGCAAGACCGGACGCCGGATCCAGATCCTGCTTGTTGCGCCGCGGGTAGGCAGTCCGGAAACCATCGGGGATGCGAACGTGCCGGGCCTGCGGCGCGTCCAGTCGCGCGATGATCGGCGCCAGCCGGCGCCAGTTGCAGTCGATGGCGCAGAGCACTGTCGTTTCGGCGTCCGTGACGGCTATCTCGTTCAGCGGCATGCCATCGGGATGCAGCAGAAGACTTCCCGTCAGCGTGGGCAGGGTTCGGCGCCGGTCGAAGCGGACGATACGAACGTCGGCTCGATACGCCAGCGGCAGGATCGAGCACTTCGCCGGCTTCTCGGTCCGATCGACGAGGATCTCATATCGCACCGCGTATCCTCCCTGGTTTGCCGGAAGATCGCCTTGCGCGTGCGCCGAAGCGGCAGCGCCTTCGTCCGAACCGACGTTCGTACCGTCACGGCATCTGGCGAAACAATCCGCGATCAGCAGCGCTCGATGATCGTCGCGATGCCCATGCCGCCGCCGATGCACATCGTGATCAGCGCGGTGTTCTTGTCGGTGCGCTCCAGCTCATCGAGCGCGGTGCCGATGAGCATGCCGCCGGTGGCGCCGAGGGGATGGCCGAGCGCGATGGCGCCGCCGTTGACGTTGACCAGGTCCGGGTCGACCTCGCTCTCGCGCAAGAACTTCAGGACCACGGCCGCGAACGCCTCGTTGACCTCGAACAAGTCGATGTCCTTGTAGGTCATCCCCGCCTTCTTCAGCGCACGGTCCGAGGCCGGCGCGGGCGCCGTCAGCATGATCACCGGCTCGTCGCCGATCGTCGCCATCGACAGCACGCGTGCACGCGGCTTGAGCCCGCGCTCCTTGACGTACTTTTCCGAAGCGATGAGCACCGCCGAAGCACCGTCGACGATGCCGCTGGAGTTGCCGGCGGTGTGGACGTGGCGCACTTCGGCGACCTCGGGGTAGACCTTCCTGGCCTTCTCGTCGAAGGACAGCGTGTCGCCTTTCTGCACGTACGGACCCATTGCCGCGAACGACGGCTCGAGCCGACCCAGGCCTTCGAGCGTGGTCTCGGGACGCGGGAACTCGTCGCGATCCAGCGCCAGCTCGCCGTCATAGTCGCGCACGGGAACGATGCTCTTGTCGAAGCGGCCCTCCGCCATCGCGCGCTTGCAGTTCTGCTGGCTGCGCAGCGCGAACTCATCGCACTGCTCGCGCGTGAATCCCTCGCGCGAGGCGATGAGGTCGGCCGAGATGCCCTGAGGCGTCAGCGGATGCTGCTCGCGCAGATGACGGTTGTGCGCGTCCAGGCCCGACTTGTCCGCGCCCATCGGCAGACGCGACATCTGCTCGACGCCGCCGCCGATGACGAGATCCTGGAAGCCCGAAGCCGCGCCCATCAGCGCGAAGTTGACCGCCTGCTGCCCCGAGCCGCAGTAGCGGTTCAGCTGCACGCCGGTGATTTCGGTGGGCCATCCCGCATCCAGCACGGCAAAGCGGGAGATGACACCGCCCTGCTCGGCAACAGGGGTTACGCAGCCGGCGACGAGGTCCTCGACGTCGCGCGGATCGAAGTCGTTGCGCTCCTTCAGCGCCTTCAGGCACGTGCCCAGAAGCTGATGCGGATGAACCTTGGCGAGCGAGCCGGTCTGCTTTCCCTTGCCGCGGGGCGTGCGGACGGCGTCGATGATGTAGGCATTGCCCATGACGATCTCCTCCTGCGAAGGTCGCGGTCTTACAGGAATCAGGCCGCAAGTGGGAAACCGCCACCGATACCGGCGTCTCGTCGATGCGGCGGTGCTGCCGAGCAGCTCGGCGGCGCGGGTCTGGTCGATCAGCGGGCAGCCGGCTTCGAGCGGGAACGCTTGCGCGCGCGGCCGGGACTCGCCGTCTTGCCGCCGCCCTCCTCGCGCTCGCGCTTCCGGTGGACCTTCGCATCGCTGCGGCGCGTGACCGGTGCGGATGCGGCATGCTCGAGCGCACGAATTCCGGCCAGCGAGAACTCGGCGATCTGATCGGCGATGCGCTCGGTCTCGAGCTTGCGGTGAAGCCGCGGGTGAAGCTTGTGGATCAGCGACTGGTGCTGCACGTGGTAGAGGCACTGGCCGACCACACTGCACGTGGCAAGGATGATTTCGTCGTCGTCGGGCTCCCTGCCCGTCATCTCGGCGATCAGCGCGGCCAGCCGCTCGTGCAGGGGCCTGCCCACCGTCTCGATCAGCGGATCCAGCGCCGGAGACGGTTGCGCCAGCTCGCGTGCCATCAGGATGCGTT
>DASPNH010000069.1:0-2139 GCA_035626675.1 Binatia bacterium | reverse complement strand
GACCGGCGCGCGCCCCGGCCGGGTGCTCGCGCGGGGCTAGGAGGCGGCACCCATTCGTGCTACAGTCCGGCCCGCAGGATTTCAAGCCAGCGAATGCTCGTCTCCTACCACCGTCAAAAGCGGTCTCCAGTGGCAGTCAATCCTCTTGATCATCGTGCCCGCAGCGCAGCTCGGTTAGCCGCGCGCAAGCAGTAATTTATTTCCAAGAGAAAACGACATGGCTACAGGTACCGTTAAGTGGTTCAACGACGCGAAGGGCTTTGGATTCATCACGCCGGATGACGGCGGCAAGGATCTCTTCGCCCATCACAGCTCGATCCAGGGCTCCGGCTTCAAGTCGCTGAAGGACGGCCAGAAGGTCTCCTTCGACGTGACGCAGGGCCAGAAGGGCCCGGCCGCGGCGAACATCAAGCCGCTGTAAGGGTCAGCATCGCTTCGAAAGCCGGCTTCGGCCGGCTTTTTCTTTTTCTGAAGGCTTTCTCGTGATCGTCGCCTCCGGCATCGCCATGCAGTTCGGGGCCAGGCCCCTGTTCCAGAACGTCTCCGTGAAGTTCGGCGGCGGCAACCGCTACGGCCTGATCGGGGCCAACGGCTGCGGCAAGTCGACCTTCATGAAGATCCTCGGCGGCGAGCTCGAGCCGAGCGCCGGCACGGTGGCGATCGACGCGCACGAGCGCGTCGGCCGGCTGCGGCAAGACCAGTTCGCCTACGAGAGCGAGCGCGTGCTCGACGTGGTGCTGATGGGGCACGCCGAGATGTGGGCCGCGATGCGCGAGCGCGACGCCATCTACGCGAATCCGGATGCGGGCGAGGCGGAGTTCCTGCGCGCGGCCGAGCTGGAGGCGAAATACGCGGAATACGGCGGCTATACGGCCGAGGCGCGCGCGGGCGAGCTGCTGCTCGGCCTGGGCGTGCCCCTGGCGCAGCACGCCGGGCCCATGAGCGCGGTGGCGCCGGGCTGGAAGCTGCGCGTGCTGCTTGCGCAGGCGCTGTTCGGCGACCCCGACATCCTGCTGCTCGACGAGCCGACCAACAACCTCGACATCAACAGCATCCGCTGGCTCGAGGACGTGCTCAACCGCCGCACCAGCACGATGGTGATCATCTCGCACGACCGGCACTTCCTCTCGAGCGTGTGCACGCACATGGCGGACGTCGACTACGGCGAGATCCGCGTTTACGCGGGCAACTACGACGACTACATGGAAGCGTCCACGCTCGCCAAGCAGCAGCTGCAGAAGGACAACGCCAAGGCCAAGGATCGCATCGCCGATCTCGAGGACTTCGTGCGTCGCTTCCGCGCGCACAAGGCCAAGGCGCGCCAGGCCACCTCGCGCATGAAGCAGATCGAGAAGCTGAAGGTCGAGGACGTGAAGCCCTCCAGCCGGCAGTACCCGTTCATCCGCTTCCTGGTCGACCCGAAGGAGAAGCTGCATCGCCTGGCAGTCGAGGCGAAGGGCCTGTTCTACGGCAAGCTCGACCTTGCGATCGAGGCGGGCGAGAAGATCGCGATCGTCGGGCCGAACGGCGTCGGCAAGAGCACGCTGCTGCAGAACCTGCTGAAGGCCAAGTGGGCGGAGAAGGCGCGCGTCGGCTACTGGCCGCAGGATGCCTCCGCCGAGCTGGGCTTCGATGAAAGCCTGGCCGAGTGGCTGGGCCGCTGGCGCCGCGCCGACGCCGGCCAGGACGACCAGATCGTGCGCGCCACGCTCGGCCAGCTGCTTTTCTCGGGCGACGACCAGAAGAAGTCGCTCAAGGTGATCTCGGGCGGCGAGGCGCAGCGCATGATGATCGGCCGCCTGGTGCTCGGCATGCCGAACGTGATGCTGCTCGACGAGCCCACCAACCACCTCGACATGGAAGCGATCGAGTCGCTCAACAACGCGCTCGACAAGTACCCGGGCACGCTGGTGTTCGTCTCGCACGACCGCGAGTTCGTCTCCTCGCTCGCCACGCGCATCATCGAGCTGCGTGCGGATCGCACCTTCGCCGACTTCCGCGGCAGCTACGAGGAATACCTGGCTGCAGAAAGCCCGGCGCTCGCGGCTGCCTAGCCGCAAGCGACTTGAAAATCTCTGTCAATTGCAGGGGGGGCGGGCGTCAGGAAAGCTCCATGGGACGGTTCCCCGCCCGCGGCCG
>DASPNH010000068.1:0-15643 GCA_035626675.1 Binatia bacterium | reverse complement strand
GTACTCGGAGACGAAACGGGCGCGGCGGGTATCGGGAAGCTCGGGCAGCCTGCCGCGGACCTGCTCGATCAGCTCGTCCTCGATGACGAGCGGCAGCAGGTCGGGCTCGGGGAAGTAGCGGTAGTCGTGCGCCTCTTCCTTGCTGCGCATGGAGCGGGTCACGCCGCGATCCGCGTCCCACAGGCGCGTTTCCTGGACGATGGTTCCGCCGCCCAGCAGGATCTCGGCCTGGCGCTCGATCTCGTAGGCAACGGCCCGCTCGATCGAGCGGAAGCTGTTGAGGTTCTTGATCTCGGCACGAGTGCCCAGCTTGTCCGTGCCCCGCTTTCGCAACGATACGTTGGCGTCGCAGCGCATGCTGCCCTCGTTCATGTTGCCGTCGCTGATGCCGAGGTAGCGGACGATCGAGCGCATCTTGCGCATGTACGCGGCCGCTTCGGGGCCGCTGCGGATGTCGGGCTCGCTGACGATCTCGAGCAGCGGCACGCCGGCGCGGTTCAGATCCACCAGCGACCAGGCCGCGTGCGCGTCGTGCACGTTCTTGCCCGCATCCTCCTCCATGTGGATGCGCGTCAGCCGCACTGTCTTCTGCTGCCCGTCGATCTCGAAGGTGACCTTGCCGTGCTCGCAGTAGGGCTGCTCGTACTGGGTGATCTGATAGGCCTTGGGCAGGTCCGGGTAGAAGTAGTTCTTGCGCGCCCAGCGGCTGGTGCGGTTGATGGTGCTGCCGGTGGCCAGCGCTGCCGCGATCGCGTATTCGACCGCGCGGCGGTTGAGCACCGGCAGGACGCCGGGCATTCCCAGACACACCGGGCAGGTGTGCTCGTTGGGGCCGGCGCCGAACTGCGCCGAGCATCCGCAGAAGAGCTTGCTGGCGGTGGCGAGCTGGCAATGAACCTCGAGCCCTAGAATCGCCTCGAAGCCGCCATCTTCGTAGTACGAGCGCGGGCTCATCGCGTCTCCCTCGCCGCAGCCCCACGATCGCGAACGGCGCTCGCCGCTGCTCTCCCGCGATCAAGCTGCTCGTGCCCGCACGCGATCATCGAGTCTCTCCTGCCGACACCGCGGGCACGCGGCGATGCCAGTCGGTGGCGCCCTCGTAGGCGCCGGCAATGCGCAGCAAGGTCGCCTCGTCGAGGGGACGCCCGATCAGCTGCAGGCCGATGGGCATGCCGGCGGAGTCGAAACCGCACGGCACCGACATGCCGGGCAGGCCGGCCAGGTTGACCGAGATCGTCAGGATGTCCGACAGGTACATCTTGAGCGGATCGTCGGTGCGCGAGCCGAGCACGAACGCGGTCTGCGGGGCGGTCGGAGTGACGATGGCATCGCAGACGCCGAAGGCGTCGTCGAAGTCGGCGCGGATCAGCGTGCGCACGCGCATCGCCTTCAGATAGTAGGCATCGTAGTAGCCGGCCGACAGCACGTAGGTGCCGAGCATGATCCGCCGCTTGACCTCGGCGCCGAAGCCGGCGTCACGGGTCTCGCCGTACATCTCGCGAAGCCCGCCGTCCTCGCCGCGACGCATGCCGTAGCGTACGCCGTCGTAGCGGCCGAGGTTCGAGGACGCCTCGGCCGTGGCCACGATGTAATAGGTCGCCACCGCATACTCGGTGTGCGGCAGGCTGACCTCGACGAGCGTCGCGCCCAGGTCCTCGAGCTGTTTCATCGCCGCCCGGATCGTTGCTTCGACGTCGGCATCCAGGCCGTCGATGAAATACTCGCGCGGAACGCCCAGGCGCACGCCCGAGAGATCCTGCGTCATCGTATCGACGTAGTTCGGCACGGGCGCGGCGATCGAAGTCGAATCGCGCGCGTCCTTCCCGGCCACGGCCTGCAGCAGCAGCGCGGTCCCGCGTGCGCTGGCCGCCATCGGACCGACCTGATCCAGCGATGATGCGAAGGCGATGACGCCGTAACGGCTGACGCGGCCGTAGGTGGGTTTGAGACCGGTGATGCCGCAGAACGATGCCGGCAGACGGATCGAGCCGCCGGTGTCGGTCCCGAAGCTGCCGAGCACCTGCCGCGCGGCCACCGAGGTTGCCGAGCCGCCCGACGAGCCGCCGGGCACGCGCCGGAGATCCCAGGGATTGCGCGTCACGCCGAGCGCCGAGTTCACGCACGAGGAGCTCATCGCGAACTCGTCCATGTTGAGCTTGCCCATCAGAACTGCGCCCGCCTCGGCCAGACGCGCGACGATGGTGGCGTCGAAGGTGGGAACGAATCCTTCCAGGATCCTGGAGGCGCAGGTCGTGCGCACACCACGCGTCAGGAAGATGTCCTTGAGCCCGATCGGAATGCCGTTGAGCGGCGCGACGTCGCCGCCGGCGGCGAAGCGGGCGTCGGCCGCGTCGGCCTGCTGCAGCGCGGCCTCGGCAGTGACCTCGAGAAAGCTGCCGATGGCCGTATCGGTCGACGCGATGCGGTCGAGGCAGGCCTGGGTCAGCTCGCGCGAGCTGATCTGGCGCTGCACCAGCAGGCGGGCCGCGTCCTCGATGGCCAGCTCGTTGAGCGGAGCGGAGTGGCTCATTCGATGATCCGTGGAACGACGAAGTAATGCTCGTCGCGGCGCGGCGCGTTGGCCATCGCCGAGGCTGGATCGCCACCGGTGGTGACGGCGTCGTCACGGAACGGGGTGCTCATGGCAACTACGCTCGATGTCGGCTCGACGCGCGAGGTGTCGAGCTCACCGAGCTTGCCGACATATTCGAGGATGCGTCGCAGGTCCGAAGTCAGCCGGTCGACTTCCTCGCCGGTCAGGTGGAGCCGCGCCAGGGAGGCCACGCGCTCGATGTCGGCTCGCGTAATGGGCATTCATCGCGATTAACACGCCGCGGCAAGCGGCGCAAAACCGCCCGCGGCAGCACGAAAGCGCTACTTCATCCCATTCATGGCATTGGCGTGCGGGCGTGGCCGCCGCATGGTGCCGCCATGAACGGTACACGACGAAGGTCTGACGGCGGAGCGCGGAGACACAATGGCGAGCCCACGCCGCTGGCGCGCCAGGAGCGGACCGATCGGCGGCGCGAGCTCGGCATTGCCGGCGAGGACGCGGCGGCAGCGTTCCTGCAACGGTGCGGGTATCGCATCGTGGCGCGCAACGTGCGCAGCCCCTTCGGCGAGCTCGACATCATCGCGATCGACGGCGAGGTGGTCGTATTCGTGGAGGTGAAGACGCGGCGCAACGGCGGTGCGCTGGAGGCCGTGGACCCGCGCAAGCAGCGGCGGCTGACGCGTCTTGCGCGCTCCTTCCTGGCCGGCGCGGGCTGGAGCCGATGCCCTGCGCGATTCGACGTGGTGGCTGTGGACGGCCGCGGCATGGCTTGCACGCACGTCGTGAATGCCTTTGACTGCGCGTCCGACTACTGAGCCACGCCCTCGAGTCGCCGCGCGCCGCGGTGGAGGATGCGGCGTCACAGGACAGCGACACCCATGCTCGACATCCGACTGCTGCGCGAACAGACCGATGCGGTGCGAGAACGGCTCGCGCTGGTCGGATGCTCCGAGGAGGAGCTGAACCACGTCCTGGAGCTGGATCGGCGCCGCCGCCAGCTCATCACCGACGTCGAGTCGATGCGCTCGGAGCGCAAGGCTTCCTCCAAGCGGATCGGTTCGATGAAGCCCGGCCCGGAGATGGAGGCCGCCAAGACGGCGGTCCGCAGTCTCGGCGACAAGCTTTCGGCAGCCGAGAAGGAGATGGAGCAGGTCGAGGCCGAGTTCGGTCGCCGCATGCTCGAACTGCCCAACCTGCCGCATCCGGAGGTGCCGCCCGGCCCCGACGACAGCGCCAATCTGGTCGTACGCACCGAGGAGCCTACCCGCACGTTCGACTTCGAGCCGGTCCCGCACTGGGAACTCGGCGAAAAGCTCGGAATCATCGATTTCGAGCGTGGCGTGAAGATCTCGGGATCTCGCTTCTACGTCCTGCGCGGCGACGGCGCACGCCTTCAGCGCGCGCTGATCACGTTCATGCTCGACCTTCACACGCGCGAACACGGGCACACCGAGGTCTATCCGCCGGCGATGGTGCGAGAGGAGTGCCTGTACGGCACCGGCAACCTTCCCAAGTTCGGCGACAACCTCTACCGCGATGCCGAAGAGGACTTCTACTTCGTTCCCACCGCCGAGGTGCCGGTGACCAACCTGTACCGGGACGAGATCCTGGAAGGAGCCACGCTGCCCATCCGGCACGTGGCGTACACGCCGTGCTTCCGGCGCGAGAAGATGTCGGCGGGCCGCGACGTGCGGGGCATCAAGCGCGGGCATCAGTTCGACAAGGTCGAGATGGTCAAGTTCGTCCATCCCGAAACCTCCGATGCCGAGCTCGAAAGCCTGCTGCGTTGCGCGGAGGAGGTGTGCCGGCGCCTGGGCCTGCAGCACCGGATCATCCAGATGTGCACGGGGGATCTCTCCTTCACCGCCACGATGAAATTCGACATCGAGATCTGGGCGCCCGGCTGCAGGGAATGGCTGGAGGTCAGCTCGTGCTCCAATTTCGGGGACTTCCAAGCCCGCCGCGCCAACATCCGTTTCCGTGACGAAGCCGGAAAGGTCCGCCTCGTGCACACGCTCAACGGGTCGGGTCTGGCGCTTCCGCGCGTGATGATCGCGGTTCTCGAGACCTACCAGCGCGCCGACGGCAGCATCGAGATTCCTGCGGTGCTGCGGCCGTACATGGGCGGGCAGGAGCAGTTGCGCGCATAATGCTGCGAGCCCGGCGCGCCGGGCTCGTGGCAACGTCTGCGACGAAAAAAGGCCCGCGGGAAATACCCGCGGGCCTTTCTCTTTCCAGCGGCGGCCGCCGGCTGCTACGGAACCGGAATCACGAAGTCCGGACACTCCAGCGTGACCGGAAGATGAACCGCGAACTGGAGGTCCAGCAGCGCGTCGGTCGCGTTCTGGTCGCCGTTGTTGTCGACGTCGCAGATGCAGTCCAGGCACTCCAGGATCTCGACCGCTGCGTTGAGGATGTGGCCGGCGTCCACCGCCGTGACCACGCCCTCCTCGTTGGCCGGGTCGCCGCAATCGCGCGGGCAGCCGCACAGGTCGTCGTTGTTGGTGCACGCGCCGGTATCCAGGTTGCACGAGTCGACGGTGCAGGGAACGCCGTCATTGCAGTCGGAGTTGCTGTCGCAGCCGCACGTGCAGCTGTTCAGGCACGTCTCGGGACCGGTGCAGCCATCGGGAACGGCATTCGGATCGCAGTCCTCGCCCTCATCGATGGTGCCATTGCCGCACGGAGCGGCGCCAGCTGCCAGGTCGATCATGATGACGACCAGGCTGTGACAATCGCCCGAGCTCAGGAACGCCGTGCTCAGGCTGAGCGAGTAGGTCCCGGCCTGATCGAATGCGTCGCCGATGTCGAAAGTATGCACGTCCCACAGCGAACCATTACCGGCGCGATCCAGGCCGGCATCGGGGACCGAGTTGCCGTCGAAGACGAGCAGCGAATCGGGAATGACCACGTCGCCGGCGGAGGACGAGAACGTGACCGTCGCGTCGTCGCCGAGACCGAAGTCCTGACCATCGCCGACGTGCATCTGGGCGAACACGGACCCGCCGCCGTAGTTGATGTTGTTCAACGTGGCGGCCCAGCCATTGGGATCGCCCGGGAAACCCTGGGGGTTGTCGGAGTCGTTGCCTTCGAAGAAGACGAGGTCGCGGTTGTTGCTGTCGTTGCCGTCGTCCCACAGCACGATCAGGGAAGCGCCATTGGTATCGTGGCCCACGGTGGTGCCCGGTGAGAAGGTGTAGGAGCCGTTGCCGTCGACGATGTCGGTGACGTCGGCAAAGAAGGCGCCGCTGGACCCGGCGTCCCAGCAATTGGTGGAAGCCGATCCCAGGCTCTGCCCGACGATGGCGTCACCATCGAACGTGACGTTGCCGTTGTCGTAGATGCTGTTGCCGCCCGAGGCCGCCAGATCCACGCCGTGCCAGTACAGGAAGGCCTTCGAGACCGTTCCCGTGATGCCGGAGACGGTGATCGTGGCGGGCCCATCGCCGATGCCTCCGACCGCAAAGGACGTGTAATCGGTGTTGTTCTCGGAACGTGCGAACGTAACGGGCTCAGCCTCGGCCGAAGCTGCCAAGAGCAGCAACAGGCCAACGAGGCTCCCCGCCGCGAGACGTGATCGAACCATCGTATCCTCCTTGTTCGTTGAGTCCCCCCCAGCAGCAGCCGGGTCACCCAGATGGTATGGGCATCGGAGGTGGCCGCCAAGTATGTCCACGAAAAAAGAGGCATTAACGTCGGGCAAAAAAAGACGGCCCGCGGGGAATTTCCTCGCGGGCCGTCGGTTCAAGGCTCCTGGCGCTCCGAGTTTACTCGTCGGGCGGCAGGTCCGGGCAGACCAGGGGCACGGGCTGGCCAACGGCGTGCCGCAGGTCGTTGAGCGCATCGTCGGCGAAGATGTGCCCCGTGCTGTTGACGTCGCAGACGCACAGCGGGCACTGAACCAGCTCAACCACCGTGTTCAGGATGTGCTGCGAGTCCACGGCGGTCACGCGCTCGAAGTCCTCACGCGGGTTGCCGCACTCGGCCGGACACACGCAAGTCTCGGCGTTGTGCAGGCACGCGCCGTCGATCACGTTGCAGGTATCGAGCGTGCACTCGATGCCGTCGTTGCAGTCGGCAGCCGAGTCGCAGCCGCACTCGCAGCTGGAGGTGCAGGTCAGTGAGCCTCCGCACGTGTTGGTCTCGGAGTCGGGATCGCACTCCTCGCCCTGATCCAGGACGCCGTTGCCGCAACCGGCCGCGCGCTGGGCGACGTTGACGATGGCCACCACCAGGCTCTTGCAGTCGCGCGAGTCGTCCATGCCGTCGACTTCGATGTCGTACTCGCCCGACTCGTCGAAGGCATCGGTGATGTTCAGCGTGTGGATGTCCCACAGCGCGCCGTTCTGAGCGCGGGTGTTGTCCGCGTCGGGCACGCTGTTGCCGTCCCAGCGATTGCCGGAGTCGTCGATGGTCTCGCTGCCCGCAGCCGACGAGAAGACCAGATCGTCGTCGTCCTGGCCGTTGCCGAACTTCTGGCCGTCGGCCACGTGCATCTGGACCGAGACGGGTCCGGTGCCGTAGTCGATGTTCTCGAGCAGGAAGTGCCAGCCGTCGGTGTCGGTGTCGGTGCAGATCTCGCCGCAATCCTCGTCGTTGGCGCAGTCGGGATTGCACTGGCCGTCGTTGTCGTCGCAGTTCGAATTGCAGTCGTCGTCGTCGCCGTCACAGCTTTCGTCGCATTTTCCGTCGGTGTGATCGCACGGCTCCTCGTCGCAATCGTCGTCATCGATGCAGGCTAGGTTGCAGACGCCGTCGTCGTCGTCGCAATCTTCGTCGCAATCGTCGTCGTCGTCGCATTCCTCGTTGCAGATGCCGTCGTTGTCGTCGCAGTCGGTGTCGCAGTCGTCATCGTCCGCGCACTGCGGATTACAGACGCCGTCGTCGTCGTCGCACGAGGTCGTGCAGTCGTCGTCGTCGACTCCGCAGCCCGGTGTGCAGACGCCGTCGTCGTCGTCGCACTCGTCGCAGTCGTCGTCGTCGACGCAGTTCGGGTTGCAGACACCATCGTCGTCGTCGCAGTCGTTCTCGCAGTCGTCGTCGTCGGCGCAGTCCGGATTGCAGACGCCGTCGTCGTCGTCGCAGTTGTTCGTGCAGTCGTCGTCGTTCTTGCAGCGCGGGTTGCAGATGTCGTCGTGCGGGTTGCACGACATGTGGCAGTCCTTGTCGTGCGGGCACTCTTCGTTGCAGACGCCGTCGTTGTCGTCGCACTCTTCGCAGTCGTCGTCGTTGTGGCAGCGGGGGTTGCAGACGCCGTCGTGCGGGCTGCAGCTGTTGGTGCAATCGTCGTCGTCGTCGCACGCGGGGTTGCAGTCGCCGTCGTCGTCGTCGCACTCCTCCTCGTCGCAATCGTCGTCGTGCGAGCATTCCTCGTTGCAGATGCCGTCGTTGGGGCTGCAGCTAGGATTGCAGTCGGTGTCGTCGTCGCACTTTTCGTTGCAGACGCCGTCGCCGTCGTCGCAGTCCTCGTCGTCGCAATCGTCGTCATGTTTGCAATTGGGGTTGCAGTAGCCGTCGTGCGGATTGCAGCTGCCGTGGCATTCGCGGTCGTCTTCGCAGTGCGGGTTGCAGTCGCCGTCGTGGTTCTCGCAGTTCTTGTGGCACTGCGCGTCGTTCTCGTTGCCCTCGACGTCGCCGTCGCAGTCTTCGTCGCCCTGGACCTTGCAGCGGCACTGCTCGGAGTTGTCGTTGGCGCGCACGGAGATGCCGGTGTTGCCGCCGTCGTCTGCGCAGTTGAAGCCCTGGGGATTGTCGGCGTCGTTGCCCTCGAAGAACATGAAGTCACGATCGTTGATGGGGTTGCCGTCGTTGAACGTCACCACCAGCGATGCGCCGTTTCCTTCGTGGCCGGGCTTGCCGGCAAGGCCGCTGATCGAGTAATTGCCGTTGCCCGTCACGATGCTCGTCACGTCGGCTCGGTATGCACGGCTGGATCCCTCTCCCCAGCAGTTCGACGAAGTGTCGCCGATCGATGCTCCGATCACCGGCTGGCCGCCGAAGAGGATGGCTGCGTTGTCGTAGATGCCGTCACCGCCGTTTTCTACGAGGTCGACACCGTGCCAGTACAGGTACGCCTTTCGGACACTGCCGCTGACTCCGGTGAGATTGATGGTGGCGGTTTCGTTGCCGACGCCTCCGACGCCCGCAGATACGAGATCGACGGACTGTTCGGTGCGGTCGAACGTGATGGGTGCGGCAGGAACGGTGGTCGCTACCGCGGCTGAAATTAAAGATACGAGTGCGACTAGTCCGACTTGGAAGCGAACCATCGGGGATCCTCCTTCGTGATCAGGGGAGCCCACGTTTGCGGCGGATTGCCTTTCGCGGACCCCGATGCAGGGCGAGCCTGCTTACAATCACAATGTTGGGCGACGCTGAAAACCTAGCAATAAGGTTCAATGGTGTTCGCCACCCGTACGGAGGCTCAAGACCGAGACAAAAATTGCTTTTCTACAATTGTGAGTGCAGCGACGCCCGATTCTGGAGGAGAGAGGAACCGCAATCGCGAAGCGCTGCGAGTTCGGTGCGTAGCGGTGCGAACAGCACGTCCGGCAGTTCATCGCCAGCTGCGAAGACCCGATCGAGTAGGTCGAGGTTACTCGCGAGCAGCTTCGCATTGTACTTCGCCGGAGGTGCGCGGAACGGCAAACCGTCGAGAAGCTCGGCCTCCACGACGGTGGCTCCGCTCTCGACTGCAATCGCATTGGCGATCTGCATTCGCATGTACGTTCCGGCCATCTGACGCACCAACGGCTCGAGTGCAGAGAGATCGTCGCGCGGAGATACGACGGCGTCGAGGGCGCCCGTGCACACGCTCTCGACGCGTCCGAGCCATTCTCGAACGCGCTCGGGCGCGTGTTCGATCCAAGCGAAACCGGTCGGATCGCGGCGGATCTGATTGAGCTGACCGTAGAACGCGAAGTCGCATTGATGAGGAGCCGAGCCGGTGAGGAAAAGAGAACGCTCCAACGCATGGTTCATCGCATCGAGGATGTGCGGCAGCATCCCGTACCAGTGTTCGGCGTTCTCGGGCGTCGCCCCCATCTTCGGTAACGTGCCGATGATGCCGGGAGGGAAGTCGCGAGCGGCGCGCTGGAAGTCCAGGCCGTACATCCCCTGCGTCATGTTGGCCGCGATGACCGCCGCGTTCTGGGCAGCGTCGGCCGGGTGGTACCAGCGCGAGCTCAGCATGATGCGCACGAGCCATTCGTCGGCGTAGTCTTCGAGCAGCATGCCGACGGTGTCGGAGGCGAGGTCCTGCCAGCGAGTAGCTGGCGCAGGTGCGACCTCTTCGAGATGGGCCGCGATCGCCGTGGAGTCGTTGATGGCGCGATCGTCGGGAGTGATGACGACCGGGACCATCGTCTTTCCCGTGCGTGCTTGCAGGACCGAGAATCGCGTCTCGGCGTTTTCAACGCGCTCATCGACTGCCATGCGCTTGTATCGCAGCAGCGCGCGAATCTTGTCGGAGTACGGGCTGTTCTGCATCGTGTAGAGAGTGAAGGTGGTGCCCATGGTCGTCTCCTGGCGCGGTCGGCGGCTTTGTAGACTCGTGAACCAGGGGTTACAACGACCGAACGGAGGGGTGGCCGAGTGGTTGAAGGCGCCGGTCTTGAAAACCGGAGATCTGAAAGGATCCGGGGGTTCGAATCCCTCCCCCTCCGCCATCAAAAGACTATGCTCCGGCCGGACCAGCGTGCGCGGGTGGCGATAGGGCCGCATCCGCTGCGTGGCGGCTCGTCTGTTGCTCGGGGCGGGCCTCCCGCCCTCGTCTGTTCGCGCCTCGCCGCGCGCCTGCGGCTGCAGCAAACCGCGCACCGCCAGCGGCCAAGCGTTTGGTCCAAGGCGCTGCTGCACGATTTGGAGCCGTTGAAAAGAGGGTTGGCCGGGAGAGGAAAATGAAACGGCGGCCTGTGGGGGACTACAGGCCGCCGTGAAGCTTGCGTGTTGGGGGGACGCAAGCTGTAGCCCGGGCTTCAGGGTGGGGGACCAAAGCCCGGACCGCGGGGATCGTTGACGACGGTCAGGCCGCCGTTCCTACTCGCTCCTCGTAGGCGAGGTCGTCCAGGCTGATGTGCTCGACACCGTCCCAGGCCTCACCCTCGTCGCCCGAGGCAAATCCAAGATCCGAATCCTGATCCAGGTCCACGTCCACATCGATCTCGGAATCCAGGACCGTACGATCCAGGCCATCGAGGTCGATCGGGGAGGGGAAGGGGCTGCGGCCGTTCTGGCGACTGGACTTGTCGCCCGTCAGCTCGCGGCGCTTCAGTTCGGCTTCCTTCCAGCCAAACAGGCGGCCGCGCAGGCATTCTGCATCGATTCCCAGCGTGTCGCAGATGACGCGGAACGAGAAGGGGTAGTCCCAGCAGTCTTCGGCGATCCATTCTTCGGCTTCTGCGCAGATCTTCTTGTACTTCCGGCGCGTCGCGCCCACATTTTTGTAGAAGCAGCGGATGCCGTCTTTGAGTACGGCGTACATCAGGGCGCGTTCCGGACCCATTCCGTCGTCAGCCTGCTGACGAAGGAAATACTGCTCGGGCAGCGTAAGGTCGGGCGCCAGGTAGTCCATCAAGGAAGGCGTCAGGATGAAGTTGCCGCCGTATGGATTGGCCTCGCGACGGTGGGTGGTCGTCGCAGCGGTGGTCTTGGTCATCGTGTCGCCGGTCTGATTCTGCATGGGTGTAATCCCTCCGGCCTTGTCAGTAACAAGAAGCATGCCGCGGCGAACCAATTCGTGACATGTCTCATTTCGGACACTGGCGGCGTCTTTCTGGCGTCGCCGGTACCATCGCTCGGTCCCTGTCGAATCGCTCAACACCGCTGCCACATGACTGAAATGTCTACGTTTTTATGTTCATCAAAAGAATTGCGGAAGTCCGCAGTCTACCTGCAAAATCCCCCGGTTCGGTCGCCCTCGGCAGGAGCCGAATGGAAGACAGGCCTGCCCTCGCCATCCTTGCGATCATGCAAGGGCGAGGTATTGCATTGCAGACACGCCAGCATCCGGTGAAGCGTACCCCCCACCTGGTATGTTTCGTGACCTATTCCCGGTTCGCCGGTTTGACTCATCCCACGTGGGCACACTATACGACCTGCAGCCGCGCTCATTTTCTTGAGTAGGAGGCCGCTTGTCGGGAGTCGCAGAGGAAAAGAAGCTCAGCCGCAAGGAGCGCGAGCTTCAGTTTCGCCTGAACCTTGTCTTGGATGCCGCCGAAGAGATTTTCGCCGAGACGCCATTCGCCGGCGCCTCGGTCGAAGACATCGCGCAGCGGGCCGAGATCTCGGTCGGGACCCTCTACAACTTGTTCCGATCCAAAGAGGACCTTTATCGGGCAGTCATCTCGCGTGCCCAGTCGCTGTTCTTCGACCGTATCGATGAGCGCGTCGACGAGGCGCGCGGGCCTCGCGACAAGATCCTTGCGGCGGTGTCGTACTACTTCGAGCACTTCCACCGCTACGCCCGCCACTTCCGCCTCTACGTCTCGGCCACCAACGGTTTTCAGTGGGAGCTTCGCCACAAGCTGGCGGCCGAGGCGCTCGAGCGTCAGAGCCAGTTTGTCCGACGAGTCACCGACGTCTGCCAGGAAGGACTCGACCAGGGCATCTTCAAACGGGGCGTTTCGGCCGAGCTGATGGCAGCGGTCATCCTCGGCATCCCGCATCCGTTCCTGGCCGCATGGCTGGAGCGCGACAACATCGACCTCATGAGCCTACTTCCGAACGCGCTGACGATCGTCGATCGCCTGCTCGGAACCGACGAGGGCTGAGCCCGCGCCACGCCGCGTCGCGGCCGGTTCCGGCGCGCGACGGGTTGAGGCGGCACCGTGGACGGGCCATCTTAGGCAACCCTTTGAACACGGAGAGGTGACCGAGAGGCCGAAGGTGCTCGCCTGCTAAGCGAGTGTGGGAGCTTTAAACTTCCACCGAGGGTTCGAATCCCTCCCTCTCCGCCATTAGAATGCGGTCGGCGCCGCCGCCGAACTCCAAAGCGAACCGAGGAAAGACGGCTTGAAACAGCGAACCCTCGCCCGTTGGGGCCTTGCCGGTCTTCTGGTGGTGGCGGGCTGTTCGGCATCGCAGGATCCCGAGCTCATCCCGGGATCGCGCCGGTCGGGAACCTCCGACGCCCCGGCCTATTTTTCGCAGTCGACGGACTACGGCTATCGCTACGCCCACAATTGGGTCAACCGCCCCTGTTTCACCATCGACCTGCCAGGCCATAACTGGGTCCTGCAGTCGGCAACGCCCGATTTCGTCATGTGGAACCGAGGCGACCACACGCTGAAGGTCTACCTGACCGACAACCGGGTATCCGCCTTTGCCGTGGGCGGCATGGATGCCGAGCAGGCTCTTCGCGCGTTCATCGGCTTCGAACTCGACTACATCAAGCCGAAGTTCGATCGTGACTTTTCACCGCCTCCGATGATCAACGTCGCATCACAGGGCATGTATGCCTTGTGGCAGTGGGAAGGCCGCGGCGGACGCCGTGCCGGAGTCGGACGGGCCCAGCCTGCGGATCAGCGACATACCATCATCAGCCTGTGGATCGATCCCTTCGTGCTGAGCTTCGACTGGGCCACGGCCAACATCGCCAAGCCCGACACCAGCATCGAAGTGCAGGAGATCCTGGAGTCTCTCGACTTCTATCCTGAGTGCTTCGCCTCGATGCGAAGCGGAGAGACGTGGGTCGCGCCGGCCTCGGAGCAGCCGATCATGGAACCGCCGTCGCCGCTGCCGAGCACCGACGATCCAGGCACGACGCCGCCGGATCTCGACCCGGCCTCACCGATGCCGAGCACGCCGCCGCCGAGCACCTACCAGAGCTACTGACCCCAGGGGAATGGGGTCGGGTCTTGCTTCGAGGTTTTGAGGCAAGAGCGCGGCCCGAAGATGCGACTCTCCGTGAAGCTCGAGGCCCGGCTTCGTAAATTTGCGCGGCTGGTCTCCCGTCGTTATATTCCGCGCCGTTCCTCCTTCCTTACGCGCCCGTAGCTCAATGGATAGAGCACCAGACTACGGATCTGGGGGTTACAAGTTCGACTCTTGTCGGGCGCGCTTTCTCGTCGAAAGTCCGGGGATTTAGCGAAAGATTCCGAGACGGCCCGCAGCGCGGGCCTTCCGACTAGCCTTCCCGCGTCCGCCGCGCCCCGATGGGGCGACGCACGCCTGTCGCGGTCGCCCGGGGCGACGCTTGCCAAACCCCAAAACTTGCCGAGTTCGCGCCTCGGCGACCGCGACTTTCCACAGCTCAATTTTTTTCCCGGGACTGGCGGCGGGCCGAGTGTCGTAGGGACGGCATTTGGTGCTGGTGGAAGGGGTGCGGAGAAAACGCCTCAGCCCGTCGCCGCGCATTCGACCGAGCACCTGCTCGGCCCGTCTGTGCTCTTCATCACACTGCTTTCTTTCTCGATCAGCTTTGCCGGCAACGCTCTCTCTACGCGATGGGACATCCTCCCCGGGACACGCGGAGACGATCAAGGGCGTTCGCCGGCAATCACCTCGCTGATGCCAGCCGCTGACACCACCACCCCAGCGGCCACAAGCATCGGCGAGACACGAGAGGCGCCGGCCTCTCGCAGACGGGCTCCTGGCGCGGGGCCGGAGCCCGTCTTCCTACCTTCACGGAGGTGACCAGTGGCGACGACGTACCTCAGCCACAGTAAAGGCACGCCGGCTTCGCCGGAGTTCCACCGCCACGTCTCGTTTCTGTACCGCAGGGCGTCCGCGACGCGGTGGCAGCGCTACAGCGAGGTTTTCAACGACTGGCGAGACCTCAAGCCGAACGAGTGCAGGCTGGCGGAGCAATGCCGAGCGAACGGATTTCTACGGAGCGTTGGAGCCGTCGTGATGGGTGGTGAGGTGGTTTTCCAGGGTGCGGAGGTGGCGGATGGAAGCGTCGGCGGCGGTCTTTGCTGATCGCGGCGAGGTACGACCTCGCTTGCAGTCACGGCGACGGGAGCAATTCCCGCAACCCATGCGGCGTCTGGACTCGATGCTCAGGCTTCGAGGCTTGACGGTGCTGCACCTGGTCGTCGCCATGGAGCTCGACCTCGCCCGATTCGAAGTGGCGCTCGACGACCCGCGTGGCATGCCCTGGCGCATCGTCGACGACCTGATCCGCAACGCACGCACCTACACCGACAACCGCCTGACGGCCGAAGCGCTCGGCTGGCGCCTCAAGGGCGACGTCTACGAGGTGGCGTGGTGATCCCGTCGGCACTCTTCGCCGCGGCATCCGTCGGCTTCGTCGTCGGCCTGACCTTCGCGCCGGGCCCATGGGCGGTGCCTGTCTATGCGGCCGGCGTCGCGGCCCTCCTGATCTGGAACTTCTGGCTGACGTACTCGCGTCAGCGCTTCCGCGAGATGGCCACGGCCAAGGCCGAGCAGCTCGCCGCGGACCTCGTCCGCAACAACGCCAACCAAGTCGAGCGACAGATCCGCGATCGCGGTGTCAGACGTCTGCACTCGGTCAACACGACGACACCTGCAGCCTGAACGGAGGAGACAATGCAGCAAGCCATTTCGTTGGAAACCGTACGCAACTTGATCGCGATCATCGACAAAGGGTTGGTCGAAGGGGTCGGTCAGCCGGAAGCCGGCCAGTGCTGCGTCGAGGCGGCGATTTGTCTTGCGCTCGGCGAGCCACACGGCGATGAGCCGACGTGCGTCCACCCGACGGATCGTTCGTTGAGCATCGCACTGAACGACAAGTCTTGGTCGTCTGACGAAGCGAGGGCGCAGGGCCTGCGCCGGCTCGCGGTGATGCAGCTGGGCACCGCGGGAACGGATCGCGACGCATGGCTGGATAAGCTCATCGAGCTGCACATCCGGCGAGTTGTGCCTCTTGCATTGCGCGCCGCGGCCTGGGTCAACCATCGGTTCACAGACGAGCTCGTGCTGGCTGCCGATCGTTGCGCTGCGCAAGGGACGCCGCGGGCTGCTCGCGCTGCGCGCGAGATAGCAAATAAGGCCGCCGCCGACGCCGCCGACGCCGCCGCCGCCGCCGCCTACGCCGCCGATGTCGCCGCCTACGCCGCCTACGCCGCCGCCGCCGCCGCCTACGCCGCCGACGCCGACGCCGCCGCC
>DASPNH010000067.1:0-10169 GCA_035626675.1 Binatia bacterium | reverse complement strand
AGCCTGAGGACGCGCAGCGTGAGGATCGGCGACTGCACGCCCTTCGTCAGAGGTGGACTGCTCCATTCGACCATGGGGATGCGCCGCGCAAGGATCGGCGATTGCCCCCGCTTGGACAGGAGCGAGGCTGCACCGCCGCCTCGATGCCATGACGTCGGCGCCGCAATGGTTCCGCGACGCGGTCGCACAGCTCCCGCGCCACAGCACGGTTCAGGTCGAGGGCTGCCCGATCCACTGTCTGTCCTGGGGTGATACGGGAAAGCCCGGCCTGCTGCTCATCCATGGCGGCGCCGCGCACGCGCACTGGTGGAGCTTTCTGGCGCCGCTGCTGGCGAGCGACTATCACGTCGTCGCGTTCGACCTCAGCGGCCACGGCGACAGCGGGCGCCGCCAGCTCTATCCGCGCGAGATCTGGGCGCTCGAAGCGATGGCCGTATGCAGGCATGCAGGCCTGGATCGGCACGGGCCTCCCATCATCATCGGCCATAGCCTCGGGGGCTTCGTGACGATGGTGGCGGCGTCGCTGTACGGCGATCGCATGGCCGGAGCCGTGATCGTCGATTCGCCCGTGACCAAGCCCGATCCCGAAAGCCAGGAAGGGCGCCAGGGCCGCGCCTTCCGCAACCCCAAGGTCTACCCGTCGATCGAGGAAGCGGTCACGCACTTTCATTTGATCCCTGCCCAGCCGTGCGACAACGACTACATCGTCGATCACGTCGCACGACATTCGCTGAAGAAGACCGACGATGGCTGGACCTGGAAGTTCGATCCGGTGGTCTTCGAGCGGGTCTCGCTCAAGCCGATGAGCGATTATCTGGCCGACACGCGCTGCCGCGTGGCCATTCTTCGCGGCGAGCTCAGCAACCTGGTGCCGCCCGAAACCGGCCAGTACATGTACGAGCTGCTCGATCGCAACGCGCCGATCATCGAGATCCCGCAGGCACATCATCACCTGATCCTGGATCAGCCACTGGCATTCGTCGCCGCCGCACGCGCGTTGCTGGCGGACTGGGAGCACTCGCTGCCGCGCAAGAGGGGTCCTGCGGCGGCGTCCTAGCAGGACGGTTCGAGCGATCGGAACGTGACTTCGATCGGACCGCGGACGTCCTGCGCGCGTGCGATCCGACGCGACCTCTGGCTTGGTTCAGTAGCCCGGAAAAAGATCTGCTACCGGCACGCTGGCACCCGGCAGCGCCGACAGTTCGACGACGTCGCCGCTCTCGAAGGTGATCACTGCCCGATAGGACGCCGCGGCAGCGTCGGGTGCGCGATGCACCTCGAGGACGCGTTCACGCAGATTGAGGATCCAGTATTCCCGGACCTTGGCGCGCGCATAAATGCGCGACTTGGAGAGCCGGTCGTGGGGAAGAGAGCTGTCGGCGATCTCGACGACCAGCAGCGCACCGCCCGGATGGTGATCGCGATAGTCCGCCGGCCTGCCTTCGACCATCGCCAGGTCGGGCTCGGGCGCCGAGCGGGGCCCGAGCACGAGTGGCATCTGGACGCGGATCGAAGCGCGATCACCGATGGCCTTGCGAAGAGCCTGATCGACGCACATCGTCACCGACGCGTGCAAAGCGCTCTGTGGCGGAGACGCGACGATGAGCCCTTCGAGCAGTTCGACGTGATCGTCGGCGCGGATCATCCCGCGCTCGGCGAGCCCGAAGTATTGCTCGACCGTGTAGCCGGAGTCCTCGGAAGCATCGGCTGGCATGGGAGCGACGGTAACGCCGCCGCAGCGGCATGGGAAGCCCGCTGCCACAGAAGATGTCACGGACGTCATGGAACCGATTGCCGGCACGGCCGCGATGGAGAACGAGAAAGCCCGGGACGCTCGCGCGTCCCGGGCCCCTTCGACCCCGCCCAAAGCGGCGTAGGCGAACGATCAGCCGCCGATGCCGGTGAACGCGAAGCTGATGCCCGCACCCCAGTCCGACGCCTCGTCGTCGAGACCGACCAGGCCGGTCGGCCGGATGAGCAGCTCGGAGCCACCCATCGGAACGCGGATGTCGACGCCGGGCAGGAAAGCGACCGGATCGTCGAACTCGTCGGAATGGTTGTCGTCGGTCAGGTGATAGCCCTGCACCTCGCCACGGATCACGACCATGTCGCCGATCGGCGCCAGGATCGCGGCGTTGTAGTCGATGCCATCCGAGTCGTTGTTGCCCGTGTAGAGGATGTATCCGATCGACGTGCGGATCTGCACCGGTCCGGCCGCAAAACCGGCCGTCACGAACGGATCGAACCCGTACTCGTCGTCGTGGTTGGCGAACGTGTGCACGGGCAGGCGTTGCGACGCATCGAAGGGCCGGCCGCCGGTCGGGAACATGACGACGACGCCGCCGCCCAGAGTCATGAAGTCGGTCCGAAGCGGGATGACCTTGGCCCATACGTCGAGGTCGCTGAAGTCGTCCTCGTCGTCGCCGGTGAGGTCCTCGCTGTTCGAGTACTGGTAGCTGATCTCTGCGCCGGCCTCGAACATCTCCATGCCGAAGGCGAGGCGAAGCTCGGTGTCGATGAACTCGTCATCGGAGCCGAAGTCCTCTTCCTGGCCATACATCGAGCCGACCTCGATCCACAGGCCGCGCGCGGTCTCGGCGTCGGTGGCGAAGCCTTCCCAGCGTCGCAGCACCGGAGCTTCCTGTTCGACCTCGGCACGACGTTCTTCCCGCATCGCGGGCGCCGGCGCCGGACGCGACTCCGGTTCCTCGGCCGTGCCGTAGGCACCGGCAAATGCAGCCGACGCAGCGGTGCACAGAGCGCCCGTCATGATCAACGAAGATAGTCCCCTCTTCATGGATGACCTCCTTGGTAGTTCGTACTGGTTGGAGAATGGCCGCGCGGGGGAGCCGCCTGCGCGGTCTCGAAACGACTCCGGCGCCGGAACGCGAGTTGTTCCGGCGCCGGACGTCGGGGATTCATGATCCGTCAGCCGCCGATGCCCGTGAACGCGAAGCTGATGCCCGCGCCCCAATCCCTGCTGTCGGCGGTCAGACCGACCGTACCCGTGGGACGGATCAGGAACTCGGCGTCGCCTACGGGGATGCGGATGTCGAAGCCTGGCACCCAGTCCAGTACCTCGTCCTTGTGCGCATAGATGGTGCCGCGGCTGTCGTCGAAGAAATGAAAGCCGTCGAACTCGCTGCGGAACACGAGCATGTCCCCGATGGGAAGCAGGATCGTGGCGTTGTAGTCGAGGCCGTCGTAGTCGTTGAAGCCCGTGTAGACCTGGTAGCCGAACGAGGTCCGCACGTGCAGCGGTCCAGCGTGGAAGCCCGCGGTGACGAAGGGGTCGAAGCCCCACTCGTCGGTCGTGAAGGAGCCGCGGTAGTTCTGGAAGCCGCGGAAATCCGCCTCGCCCGTCGGTGCCGAGATCACCAGACCGCCGCCGAGGTCGACGTACTTCGTCCGCAGCGGAATCACCTTGCCGAACATTTCGAGGTCGCCGAAGCCGTGATCGTCGTCGTCGACGTCGCCGAGCAGGGTGTCGAACTCCTGGCGGTACCAGTCGTAGGAAACCTCGGCGCCCGCCTCCCACAGTTCCTGGCCGTAGGCTACGCGCAGGAAGGAACTGATCTGGTCATGCTCGCCCTCGCCGGGCTTGTCCTGCAGAAATCCTTCGTGTGCATGAATCATTCCGGCCTCGATCCACAGGCCGCGTGAGGTCTCGGCATCGGTCGAGAACGCCGCCCATCGGCGGAAGACGTCGACCTTCTCGACCTTCACTTCTTCGGCTTTCGCAGCCTCCACGGGTGCCGCAGCGGGCTGCTCCACCGCCGTCTCTTCTTCACCATACGCACCTGCCATCGCGATCGACGCGATGCTGCAGATGGCGCCCGTCATACTCAACGCAAGTAGTCCCCTCTTCATAGAACCTCCTCTTCTTCGTATTGCAGAATCGGTCGAGAGGGAGCTGCGTGGCTGCAAGAGCTGCAGCCTGCGATCCACCACCGACACAACCACTCCACCACGTCAGTATACATTCGCTCGTTGATTGGAGGCAAAACGCGCGTCGCGATCGACGGCTTCGGTTGTACGAAAGTGTACAGCGAGAACCGGACGCGAGGTCTTCGCGGATGGAGGAGGATGCCTGCCGAGCCAACGAAGAGGTTTACCGGCCGACCCGCGCGTGTCGCGCGGCATGCTGTGCCGGGCGCAGCGGCTAGAGCAGGCGGCTGATTGCACGGAAGGCGACGTATCCGGCCGCGAGCAACGCGCAGCCTGCGAGATAGGCCTTCCAGAAGCCCAGCTCGTAACGGTCGGCGACCAGGAAGGGCGCGAAGAACAGCAGGCTGAACGGCAGCGCCAGCAGGATGTCGCGGGCCAGGTCGACCGCCACGCCGGTGCCGCGGTTCTCGAGCTCGGTCATCGGCAAGGCGATCATCGTCGCCAGCGGCATCGCGATGAGGAAGCCGGCAATGGCCGTCGACCGCGAGGCCAGGGAGCTGGCCCCTGCGATGACCACGGCCGCCACCAGCATCTTGAGAAGGAACAGCTTCATGCCGTCATCCGCCGGCGATTGCGGACCGCGAAACCGACGCACCGCTCGAGCACGAACCGCTTCATGTCAGCGTCTTGCTCATCAGCCAGCGATCGTGGTCGGCAAAGCCGACGCGCCGGTAGAATGCCGCGGTCCGCGGTTTGGCCTTCTCCACCTCCAGATGCAGGACTCGTACGCCGCATGCGCGCGCGCCCTCCTCGGCGACGGCCAGACCGATGGCGCCCTGGCCCTGCCCTCGCAGATCCGGCGCGACGTAGATCTCGTCGATGAAGGCATCGCGGCCGCGGTACTCGAGGCTGTAGCCGAAAGTCAGCAGGACGTAGCCGCGGACGATTCCGTCCTGGAGCAGAATCCAGGCACGTCCGAGCTCGGGGCTGCCCAGGAACTTCTCGAGCGCGGGCGCAGCCTGCTCGAGCACGAAGGCATAGCCGTCCTCGAAGTAGTAGTGCCGCATCAGCGCAAGCATCGAAGCTGCGTGCGACGGATCCGCCGGCTGCCAGACCGCTACGTTCAAGCCGCGACCTCCGAGGTGCAATGCGGGCATCGCCGAGCCTTGAGCGAGATCGTACTGATGCACATCGGGCACTCGCGCGTGGTCGGCTCCGCCGAGACCGGATCGGTACGCCGCAGCCTGTTCATTCCTTTGATGACCATGAACAGCGCAAAGGCCACGATCGTGAAATCGACGACCTGATTGACGAAGACTCCGTAGTTGATCGTTACCGCACCCGCGGCCTTCGCATCCGCCAGGCTCCTGTAGGGCCCCGGAGAGGCTCCTTCCTTCAGGACGGCGAAGAAATTGGAGAAGTCGACGCCGCCCACCAGCAGCCCGATCGGCGGCATCATGACGTCGGCCACCACACTGCTGACGATCTTGCCGAATGCGGCGCCGATGACGATGCCCACCGCCATGTCGGCGACGTTGCCCCGCAGTGCGAATTCCTTGAACTCCTTGAGCATGGGCGCTTTCCTCTACCGCGCAGGCGGTTCGTTCACGGACAGACGTGATGCTCCTCGATCTCGACGTCCTCGATCTGGATGGTGACGTGGACGATGCCGAAGCGGTCGTGCAGCAGACGGCGCACGTCGGCAAGCACCTGCTGCGGCCGCGCCTCCGGATCGATGCGCACGTGACCGCTCAGCGAGTCCATTCCGCTGGTGATGGTCCAGACGTGCAGATCGTGCACGTCCTGCACCGATGGCAGCGCCGCGATGGATGCGCGGACGTCGGATACGTCGATGTGCCGAGGAGATCCTTCCATGAGTACGTTCAGAACCTCGAAAAGAAGCGTCAGCGCCGAATAGACGACCAGCAGGGCGATGACGACCGACGCTGCCGGGTCTGCCAACTGCCACCCGGCGGTCCAGATCAGCAACGCCGAGGTGATGGCGCCGACGCTGCCGAGCGCATCGGCGAGCACGTGCAGCCAGGCCGCTCGCACTCCCACGCCGGCATCACCGTGACCGTGGCCGCCCAGCACGTAGAGCGAGACGAGATTGATGCCGAGGCCGCCGGCGGCAACGGCCAGAGCGATCGGTGCATCGACGTGCGGGGGATCCGAGAAGCGCCGCACGGCTTCGAGCAGGATTCCGCCCGCCACCGCCACCAGCGCCATCGCATTGACGAGCGCCCCCAGGACCTCGGCGCGATGATAGCCGTAGGTTCGCGAGGGAGAGGGAGCGCGCCGCGCCGCCTGCATGGCCGCCAGGGAGATCGCCAGCGCGGCTACGTCCGAAAGCATGTGTCCTGCATCGGCGAGCAGGGCCAGGGAGTTGGTCAGGTAGCCGCCGACGACCTCGGCCAGCATGTAGGATGCGGCCAGCCCAAGGGCCACGAGCAGCCGCGAGGAGGCGCCGCCGCGGCGGGCGTGAGAATGCGAGTGCACCTCCGAGCCTGCCCCATGCGAGACGGCCTCATGACCGTGAGAATGCTTCACGGTGCCAGTATGGCATCCACCTCGTTGCGAATCTCGCTCTCGATGGCCAGCGCCTCCCGCAGGTTGGACTGATACTTCTGGCAGAAGTCGGGAAGCACCTCGCCGATGATCAGCGCCTTCTTCTGCAATGCCACCACGTTCTCGAGGCGGGCGGCGAGCGCTTGGCGCCGCTGCTCGTCCGCCGAGCCCTTGGTGCGCACGGTCTGCAGGATGCGCCGCACGGCCGACAGCGCGGCTTCGAGCTGACGGACGCTGGCGGCGCCTTCTGGCGAGCATGCCAGCTCGATCGCCTTTTCCTGGGCGCCGGTGACTTCGTCGAGCGAGGTCGGCACTTCCTTCGGATCGCAGAAATCGGCCAGCCCGTCGCTGTCGGCGTCGCGAGTGCCTTCGAGCCAGTCCAGCAGCTCGTCGTTGTCGGAGTCGGTGTCGTGGCGGTTGGGAACGCCGTCTCCGTCGCTGTCGTTGTCGTCGCCGCAGCGGGTCTCGATCACGTTGCCGATGCCGTCGCCGTCACAGTCGTTGGTGGCGCAGGACGGCATCGATCCGTGGTCGAGATAGAAACTGGTGTGGATCGTGCGCTCGAACGGCACTACCCGCACGGGCAATCGGGCAGGGCCTTCGAAGATGCGTTCGCCGACGCTCGGACGCGCGCCGTCTCCGACGCGTGTGGTGATGCGGACTTCGTAGAAACCGCGCCCGGCAAACTGATCGAAGCGCGACCACCACGAGCCCGTGAACGGGTCGCGCGAAACGGCAAGGGGGACTTCGCTGCCATCCGGACGTCGCACCGAACCTCCCACCGTCACGGCGTTGTCCAGGTCGGTGACGTACAGCGGCACCGCGCTGATGGTCACGGGCCGATCCGTGGTCGCAAGGCGAGGCTCGACGTCGGCGAACAGATCGATGCGGTCGTTGCGCACGAACGCCATGGCCTCGCTGTCGAGCTGTCCGGGCGCCGACGGCAGCACGCGCAGACGCCAGGCGCCCGGCCGCGGATCCGAGATGCGCACCAGGTGGAAGCCGCGCTGGCTGAGCGTGGCGGCAGAGCGCTCGTCATAGCGGGCGCCGCCGGGCCCGACGAGCTCGAACAGCACGCCCCAGGAACGGATGCGCGAGTTGCGCGTGCCGAGATAGACGACGAGCTCGCCGGCCTGTTCCTCGACCTGGAACGAGAGCTCCCGCGCTGCCGGGATCGTCGTGCCCGACGGACGCGCACCGCCGGGACGCGCGATGCTGAAAGCGGTGCGCTCGAGCAGCATGGCCTGGCCTTGCCGCCGCGCCGCAAGCTCGGCGTACATGCCCGGCAGATCCATGGCGCTGGCGGCGGACATCGCCACGCCTCCGCTGCGCGCGGCGATGACGGACAGCGCTTTCATGTCGGCGCTGGCACCCAGGCCGACGCCGAACACGCGCATTCGCGAAGGGTGAAGCAGCGTGCGTTCCTTCCCGGGCTCCACGCCCACGTTCTGGACGCCATCGGTCAGAAGAACGACTGTCCTGCTGCGGCCTAGCCGCTCCACGCGCGCGAGGCTCTGATGCGCGCGTTCGAGTGCGGTTCCGAGCGCCGTCTCGCCGTCGGCAGTCAGGCTGGCAAGGGAAGCGGACAGCGCGGTGGCGCGTGCAGCGGTCATGTCGGCGACCTCGGCGACGATCTCGGCGTCGGTCTGCATGCTGACGATGCCGACTTGGGTATCGGCGTCCTTCTCGAGCGACAGGAAGACGTCGGCCGCCATGCGCGCGAAGTCCAGCCGCGAGCTGGCACACGCGGTCTCGTCGGTCTCGCCGTCGGCATCGTCGTCGCGATGGTTCTCGCAGACCTCACGGATGGCCTGGTTGGAGGTCGCGCCCATGCTCAGCGAAGTGTCCAGGACCAGCACGACCTGATCGACGCCCATGACGTCGTTGATGAACGTGGGCGCCGACGAGCACATCTCCGCGGGCTCGGGGGAGGGAAGATCCGCCGGCGGGCGCAGGAAGCGATAGTTGACCGCAAGCGTCTCCCAGTCGGAGCGGAACGCGTGCATGAGGCTCTGCTCGGAGGTTTCCCAGCGCCCCGTACGGCCGTTCCAGCTCTTGTCGCAGGTTGGCGAAGTGCAGCCGGGCACGCCGTCGGAAGTCACCGCCACGCGCACCTTGCCGGCGGTGATCATCTGCAGGCCGTCGAAGCCGATGCCCGAATCGACCGCCGGATTGGCCGTGCCGACGTCGACCGCGACGTCGACCTGCTCGGCGTTGGGCCGAGTGGGCAGACGGAAGCTCGGCTTGGGAGGATCGATGGCGTTGAGCGAAAGGTCCTCGTTGAAGCGCAGCTTCCAGGCTTTGACGAGGCGAAGCCGCCCCGGCTCACCGCCGACGTCGCCCTCGTCGATGGCGATGCTCAGTTGCCAGGACAGCGGCGCGAGATGCGTCAGGTAGAGGAAGAGTCGCAGGCCGGCGACCTCGCCCCCGGGGCCGACGACCTGGATCTCCTCGTTCCAGCTGGAGCTGCCGCGGGCGGTCAGGAAATCGGTGGCGTCGAACGGCGCCATCGGCTCGGCGTTGCGCGGCAGCAGGCCGCGCAACGAGATTCGCGAGACTGCCTGCGGCCGCGGGCAGGTCCCGCCTTCGGCGCGGAGCTGATCGTGATCGGACGCCACGCTGAACTCGCTGGCCAGGACCGCAACGCATGCCGAGCCGCCGCATTCGGCATCGTCGGAGCAGGACTCGCCGGCCAGCGCGCCCTCGTGACACCGCATGCCGCCGGAGAGCTGCATCAGGGAGTGCCGGCGCTCATCGAGAACCCCCGGCTCGAAGCCGGGACCGACGCCGCATGCGCTGCCGCGGCGGCGCTGATCGTCGTACTGGTCGCCGAGGCCGAAAGCGTGATGTGCGAAAAGGTGCGCGAGCCGGTCGGGCCGTGCCGCCGCCGACAGGAACACGTCGCTGTGGCTGCCCAGACGCCGCAGCCCGCTGCCATCGGAGAAGTAGGCGCCGCCGCTGGCCGCGTCCTCGCCATGCAGCCAGAACCCGGCCACGGCTTCGTCGGCCGGAGAGGAGGTCAGGCGTATTTCCGCGATCCGCACCTGTCCGTCGGTGGCGTCGCAGACGATCTGCGCCATGCGCGTCAGCGAGGCCTGGGTCTCGGCGATCTGCGAGTAAGTCGGCGAGTAGCGATACGCGACCTGGAACCGGGCCCGTCCGGTAGCGGGGTCGATACCGCCCCAGCCCGCCATACCAGCGCCGGGCCTCGCGACCGTTGCCACGATGGCTGCCAGTACGGTCAGGGCGACGGGCGAGAGTTGGGAGGGTTTTCGCATGTAGAGCGAAGGGCGCTCGGACATTAAAAGCCTGAGCCCGGGCAGGCAAGCGAACCGGGGCTGGACGGTGCGGGAAGCGTAAGACGCTAGCCCGCGAAATCGTGTTTCGAATCTGCGCGTGCGGCTGCCGGCCTAGCGCGGCAATGCGTCGGCTTCCGCCGGGTCGGCCGAGCGGCCGCGAGCAGGCATTTGCATCCCTTTCGTGGTCTCGGTGCGCAGTGGTGCCCACGCCTTTGGACTCGGGCTCCGGGGCCGGTGCGCACGCATTTGGACTTTTTGGCCCCTGCTACCGGTGCGCACGCATTTGGACTCGGCTTTCCGCTGCCCGCGCGCACGCATTCGGACTTCGGCTTTCCGCTGCTGGCGCGCACGCATTTGGACTCAGCTCTCCGCTGCCCGTGCGCACGCATTTGGACTCAGCTCTCCGCTGCCCGT